>JAGWGI010000006.1 GCA_028867435.1 Microcaldota archaeon
AGGTGCTTTACATTGCATTTGCGCTCCCTTGCCCTGGTGCTTGTTATTATGCCAACAAACCCCTTGTCTATGACTTTTGTAACAACAGCCCTGCTACCTGCGTCCCTTCCTAATTTCTTGACGCATACTCTTCCTACTTCAACTAATGCCATTTTATCACTTGTTTATATTATAGATTCAATCTATTTAGCCTTATTGCGCTTTTTGAACTTGGCCACTATCATCTCTGCTGCCAGCTCTGCGCTGATTGCATCTGTATCTATCTCCAAATCAAACGGCCGCATATCCTCTCCGAAGTTTATGCCGTAGAGTTCCTTGTAGATTCTATGGTTTTCTTCTTCCCTTACCTTTGCCACTTTTGCGCTCTCCTCTGGAGTTGTGTGGTCCCTTTTTGCCATCCTCTGGGCCCTCTTCTCTTTCGAAGCAGAGAGCCAGCACTTGAAGCCTACCTTTGAGAGCCAGGGTGCTGTGTAGCTTGTGACCACGACGTCACCCTCCTCTATCTCCTTGAGCATACGCTTGTCTGTCTGGTTGTCAAGTTCCGGGTTGCCCTCCCTCTCGCTAGAGAATCTTATGCCCTCATCTGTGTCCCACCAATCATCTCCAGACATCTTGTACCCAAGCTCTGCTGCCATCTCTTTGAGTATGTCAGTTCCCCCAAGGTGCCTTATGTGCAGCTTTTTTGCGACAAGGGCTGCGACAGTGGTTTTCCCTGAGGCAGGCAGGCCGCAGATTATTATTGCTTCCATGAGGATCTAACCTCAGTGCGCGATCATCTGGAGTACATACTGCTTCTGCCGTATCCCGATCGAGTTTATCTTCATCTCACCGTTCTCTATCCTTGAGGCAAGCTTTATCACTTCGCCCGTACAGCTAGAGCAGAGCACTCCGCCGAACTTGCGGGAGTTGGACTTGAGGGATTTTCCCTTTGCAGTCTTGCTGATTGAGATGCCGTTTAATTCTGCTTTGCAGATTGCGCAGTGAGGGAAGGAGTTCTTCCTTCTCGCATAATGTATCGTATGTCTCTTTGAAGGGGTTACCCTAGATAACCTCCTGTAGCTTCTGGATCTATACATTGGCCTTGGCAATTTTAACACCTGTAAAAAGTAATTGTATCATCTTTGTTTTTCAAGTATAAAAGGCTATTGCTGAAGCTTCGGCTGCGGACTGGACTCTGCCTGAGGCTGCGCCTTTGCTGCCGCCTTCTTCTTGTTTCTGGTAGTGAAGATCATGGAGAGCACGAAGCCGATTATGAACGAAACTACTATGAAAAGGGTCTTGTAGCTCAGCCCGAACGGGAGCACCAGCGCTGCTGCAGAGACTGCAAAAGCTGCCGGAAGCGCGTAGTAATAGACAATTATGAAGAGGGGGAAGATGACAAACATCGGCTTTAGCGAGTATTTCATGCTCTGGGACGCCATGGACATCACCTCCTTTTGCTTTGCCGCAAGCTCCTCCTTGTTAGGGCTTGGAGTCTTGGATAGCTCCATTAGCTCCTTGGACTTTACATTTATGCTGTTTTGCAGCTCCCAGTACTTTCCGCTCAAAAGCTTCTGCTGCACAAATACTGAGAACAGGGCATAGATGGCTCCCAATATTATTATCTCTATGATTATCGTCTGCAAATCATCACTTGAAGTGCTCCTTCACTATGCTGCCTGCCTCCTTTATTGCCTCCTTGAGCTTTCCGTCATTATTCTTCATCAAATATACCGGAACACCCAGATAGGCGGAATATGCACAGGTGTACGAGAGATTTATCTGCTTCTGCTCCTCGACGTCTGATTTGCTTTCCTCGTCCCTGCTCCTTGACTTGTCGCTGCGCCTGCGCTTTAGTATCTCCTGTGGGCTTGCATCAATGTAGATTATTGCGGCTATCTTCCCCTTGAGCTTGTCGAACTCGTATAGCACAAACCCTGGGACGAATGTGTTGCCGTTCCTTATGGATGCGTGAGTGTCTATAATGACATCGTCCTTGTCCGTCATGCGGCTTATCTTTTCGAATGTGTCGTTTCGAAGCTCCTTTATCTGCAGCGGGGTGAGGTAGCGCCTCATATCGTCCCTGTTTGCAATCTTATCCTTGTAGCGCTGCCTTGCAATCTCAAACATCTCTGTGCCGATGTTCACCTTCTTGCCGCTCCCTATTCCTTCCAATATGGTGCTCTTGCCTGCGCCAGGAGTCCCGACAAAAAGGATTATCTTGCCCATTAGAACCATTCGCTTGGATTACTCCATGCCGGGCATGCCGCCTCCAGGAGGCATTCCCCCGCCGCCAGGGCCCTTGCCCTTTGAGCTGATCATGTCGTCAATCCTAAGGATTATCTCGGCTGCCTCGCTTGCGCTTGATATCGCCTGCGACTTCACCTTGAGCGGCTCTATGACGCCGAGCTTCTCCATGTCGCTTATCTGGTTGTGGTAGATGTCCACTCCGAAAATCTTGCCTGCCTTGTCCTTGTGCTTGTTCCTCAGCTGCACCAGGGTGTCTATCGAGTCCATGCCTGCGCTCTCTGCGAGCGTCTTTGGAACCACTTCTATGGCGTCGGCGAACGCCTGGATGGCGAGCTGCTCCTTTCCGCCCACGTCGCTTGAATAGTTCCTCAGGCCGTTTGCTATGTCGATCTCTATGCTACCTCCGCCTATCACGTACTTGCCGACTTCTACAGCGCTTGAGAGCGCCCCTATCACGTCGTTTAGAGATCTCTCGACCTCGTTTACCACCTGCGGCGTTGAGCCCCGTGCGAATATTGTGACGCTCTTTGGATCCTTGCACTTTTCTACAAAGACCATCTGCTCGCCTCCGACCTTCTTCTCCTCCACAATTCCGGCGAACCCTAGGTCTGCGCCGGTTAGGTCGTCTAGGCTGGTGACCAGCCTTGCGCCTGTTGCCTTTGAGAGCTTCTCCATGTCGCTCTTCTTAACCCTCCTTACCGCGATTACCCCTGCCTTTGCGAGATAGTGCTGGGCCACGTCGTCTATGCCCTTTTGCACGAATATCACGTTTGCCCCGGACTTGGCGACCTTGTCAGCCATTGTCTTGAGCATATTCTCCTCCTGCGTGAGGAATGCCTGCATCTGGTCAGGCGAGGTTATCTCGATTCTTGCGTCTGTCTCGGTCTTCTCTATCTCGAGGGCGACGTCAAGTATTGCTATCTTGGCGTCCTTGACACTCTTTGGCATGCCGGGATGCGAGATTTCCTTGTCCACAAGGACCCCGTTGATGAACTCCGTATCCTCTATGCTGCCTCCCTCCTTCTTCTCTAGCTTTATGAAGTCGTGGTCTATAGTGACCTTGCCTGCCGAGGTTATGGCAACTTGCTTTATGGCGCTAATTGCCAGCTCTGCAAGGTGCTTTTTTGTGCTGTCGCTGCCGATGTTCTTGGACGCCATCGCAATTAGGGCTATTCGCTCCAGCTTGCCTGTGTCGTTGATTGTGAGGCTTGTGGAGTGCTCGTCTAGGATCTTCTTTGCCTCCTCTGCTGCCATCTTGTAGCCCTTAACTATTATCGTAGGGTGTATGCCCTGCTCTATCAGGGTGCCTGCTGCCTTGAGTAGCTCCCCTGCCATTATCACTGCCGTGGTTGTGCCGTCTCCCACCTCCTTGTCCTGGGTCTTTGCGATCTCCACCATGATCCTTGCAACTGGGTGCTCAACGTTCATTTCCTCGAGTATCGTCGCGCCGTCGTTGGTGATGACTATGTCCCCAAGCTCGCTCACAAGCATCTTGTCCATGCCCTTTGGCCCAAGAGTGGTCTTGACCACTCCGGCAACCGCATAAGCGACCGCGATGTTGGTCCTCTGCGCGTCCCTCCCGAGAAGCCTTGATGCCCCCTCAGGCAAAATTAGGTACTGTTGTCCTCCAGATAGTTGATTCTCAGCCATTGTATCACTTTTTATAAATAGAATGCCCTATTCCCTCGAAAAGGAAACTTAGTTTATTCGCTTTATACAATGAGTTTATGCATGCAAAATATACTTAAAGCTTTCTGGATTTGTGGAAAAACGGTGCAAAAATCAGGGGAAGAGATGCCATTTTTGCCTCAAAGATTCCCTCTAGGGTGGTATTTAAAGCCTTTTGTTTAGTAATGATATTGATTTGATGGTGCAGCAGGAAACGGATGGGGGTAAGAAGGCCAAGATGGAAGTAAAAAAGGACGTGGTCAGGGCGCTCAACCTCAAGCCCAAAATAAACATACAGAACATCGTGGTCAGCGCAGACCTTCACGCGACCATAGACCTATACGCGCTTTCAAAGAACATAAAGGAAGTGGACTACGAGCCAGAGCAGTTCCCTGGAGCGATCTTCAGGATCAAGGAGCCAAGCGCAGTAATCATACTTTTCAAGAACGGCAAGCTGATATGCACAGGCTCAAACACAGAGGCGAACATAAAGAAGGTGCTGGATTACGCGACCAAGATAATCTCAAAGTATGTAATAAACCAGTGAATTTATTTATCCTCTGGCGCGCGGTTGGGCGGTTCTTTAATTTTGTGCGTCTAGTTATGATTGGTAGTTAAATGAGGGTGCTGATAGTCGACCTAGGCTCTAGGCTGAATAGATTCGGAGGGCAGGCACGAGTGGCTGCCGAGATGTACAGGAAACTCAGGCCGCGTTTTGAGACTTATTATCTAGGGTATGAGACGGAGTTTTTGGGAGAGGAGAAGCGCACCATAATGCTCGGAAGGGGGATGTTCAATCTCTCGCTAAGGCGCAACAAGCTCAGCGAGATGCGCATCTTCAGGATTGCATACAACATGCTTGTGGTCAGGAGGCTCGGTGGCCTTGGAATGAGCAAGAAGGAGCTGCTGCGCAGGGTGGGGGAAGTGAGGCCGGAGGTGGTAATAGCTAATTCTATCCAAGACATAGTGCTGCTTCAATACCTAAAAAGGCACAACTTCAGGTTCAAGTCGATATACGTAGACCATGGGAGCCTCTCCACCAGCATAGGGGGGTACTTCTCAAGGGAAGGGATACCACTCACGATAGGGTCTGGCATAAATGCGCACAGCGTCGATTCTGCGCTAAGGAAGTTCTTCAACTTCTTTGACGTAAATGTTGCACTCAATAGCAATCAATTGAGCAGCATGAAGAAGTTCACGAACAAGGCAGTGTGCATACTAAATGGAGTTGACATAAAGGTAAGAAGGGATATGGGCAGAATCAATGCCTTCAAAAAGAAGTACGGCTTAGACAAAGGCAACTTTGTTATACTCTATCTTGGCAGGCTATTTGACAGGCAGAAGAACGTGAGCACTTTGATAAGGGCCTTCAAGGGGATGCAAGGCGATTCTTTGAGGCTACTAATAGTCGGAGAAGGACCATCATTAGAGGAATACCGAGAACTCGCAGGCGCGGACAAGAGGATAATCATAGACACAAAGACCAAGGGGGATCCGGTAACCTTTGTGTACCAGGTCTCAGACCTCTTTGTGCTCCCGTCGCACTGGGAAGGGTTCAGCCTTACCGTTATAGAGGGAGCTGTGCACCACCTGCCTCTTCTGCTCTCAGACCAGGCATGTGTGCCAGATCTGAGGAAAAGCGGGGTTGGCAAGATCTCCTCCTTTGACGCCGACGATGCCGATGGGCTCAGGAAGCTGATGCTCAGATATCACAATGACAAGGGTATGAGGAAGAGGGCGATCGCAGTTTCCCAAAGAATAGCAAAGAAATTCACCCTTAGAAGGATGCTTGAGCAGTATTCCAAGCTGATAAATAGCATCAGCGATTAAAGTACTCTGCGAATCTGCGATCTTGCTTGGCGTTTTCAAGGAAAGCCCTTATCCACAGGTCTATGGTGCCTATGTCATAACGCACTCCTTTGTACTTGTATGCGAGCATCCTCGACTTGGGGCACAATTCCCGGATGGCATCGGTTATCTGGATCTCGTTGTTCCTGCCGGGCTTTGTCTTTTTTATGAAGTCAAATATCTCAGGAGTGAATATGTAGGAACCGGTTATCGCCAAATTACTTGGCGCCTTCTCTGGCTCTGGCTTCTCTACGGCATCCTTGACAACCCAGAGATTATCCGAGAGCCTTTCCCCGGCTATTATGCCATATGCCTTTATGCGTTCTGGCGGAACGCTCTCGACTAGTATCAGGGGCTCTTTTTCTTTTGAATACGCATCGATTAGCTGGCTTGTCACTGAAACCCCTCCGGGATTCCTGTAGAATGTGTCTGCCAGCATCACAAGGAAGGAATCGCTACCCACGAACTCCTCAGATCTGGCTATGGAGTCACCCAGACCCTTTGTGTCATCAGCTATCTTAAAGGAAATTGAGAGATTCCTTCCAGATTTTCCCTTTATCGAGTCGATTACATCCTTGGTGAAATAGTTTATTATGGAGGTCTTCGGACTGCGCGTGACCACCAGTATGTCATCGATCCCCGCGTCGTACGCCTCAGATACCACGTAGTGTATCACCGGCTTGTCGAGTATGGGCAGCATCTCCTTTGGCAAAACCTCTGTGAAGGGGCTCATCCTAGTGCCCATGCCTGCCGCGGGGATAACCAGTTTGCGTATCAATCAAACACCGAACCTATTCTGCTCTAGCAGTTCCCTAACCGCAAGACGCATCGCCTCCTCGGAATTGTACTTGTACTTCCAGCCAAGAGCCTTGATCTTGCTGATGTCGAGTATGAACGACTTGACGTCGCCCTTCCACCCCCTTCCGAGCTTGTCCCCGCCAAAGGTCACCTTTACGTCTTTGAGCCCCATCTCCTCTATTATGATGCTCACCAGCGACTCAAGGGAGAGAACATCCTCGGTGCCTATGTTGAACACGTCGGTCTTTTTCGAGTTCTCGAAAAGATTCGACATTGCACTTATGCAATCCGAGACGTGTATGTAGGACTTGGTCTGATAGCGTGAGCCAAAAGTGGTGAGCATGGTAGGATCCTTCTTTAAGTCCCTGACGAATTCGTATGATGCGCCCTTGTTTGAGTTCTTGCCAAGCACGTTTGCGAATCGCATGATCCTCGCATTTATTCCATAGTAGTGTGAGTACGAGTGGATCAGGGCTTCTGCTGCGACCTTTGAGGAACCGTAGGAGGATATCGGGATGCTGGGCCAGTCCTCAGGTATCGGCTGCTTCTCAGTCTCGCCGTAAACTGAGGATGTCGAGGCGAAAATCATATCCCTTATGTCCTTTTTCCTCATGAATTCCAGAACGTTTGCAGTGATTGAGATATTCTCCATGAAGTATTTTTTAGGGTCAGAGCCGATGTCCCTTATCCCCGCGTGTGCGGCAAAGTCCATCACCAGGTCTATGCCCTCAATCGATTCAAGGGAGTTCTCTCCAAGTAGGTCCTTCTCTTCAAATTTGAAGTTATTGTTGCCGCTAAGGCCAGAGAGGTTCTTTTGGTTCCCGTTAACAAGGTTGTCCACAACAGTGATCTGGTTTTGGTAAATCAGGGCATGCGCGATGTTGGAGCCTATGAATCCGGCTCCGCCAGTAAGTAGGATCTTCTTGCCGCTTATCATACAAACGCCCAAGTCCATGGTATTGGGATATTACGCTATATATCTCTTGCAGTCAGCCTGGCATCGTGTAGTTGTTACGCACATAGCTTGCCTTTGGTGCAACAGGCGGAAGCCCTCCGGTGTAGTTGTCTAGCGAGAAAATCATCACCTGATTGTAGCTGTTGATGAAGTTCATGCCGGTGAAGTTCCCAGGATAGACGAGCTTAAATCCTGGCAGCTTGCCGAAGAAGAATCCCTTGTAGTAGCTTGAGTTGTAGAAGAGTGTAGGCGCATCGGTTATGGTATCATTTGGACCGTTTGGCGTGAAGAGCACCAAGAAGTCGCCGAACTGTTGGGTTGCTCCTGGAGGCTTGACTATGCCGTAGAAGAAAGTCTGGCTTGGCACTATGAGCATGTTTGTCACATTACCAGAAAGTGTGGTAAGGTGCGCAGCGTTGCCGCCGTTGAATATATTGGAAGGCACGCAGTATGTGGTATTGAGGAAACTGTTGCCTGCCAGCAGCAGGACCTTAAGCGACTGAGAGGTTGAGTTGCTTGAAGGGCAATAATTGTTTATGCTGTTTAGCTGCGCAGGTACGAAAGCGTATATTGGGGAGTGGCTCAGTTCGCACTGCGATGATCCAAGCTGGTATGGCTGGCCTGCTGCCACGCCCTGCTGCTCGGCATATGCCAGGCTCGTCTCGTTTACGTGTACGCATGCCAGGAAGTTGAGTGCGCCCCACTTCTGCATCAGCTGGTCGTCAAATAGCACGTACTTTGCCTGTATCGAGTTCATGAAGCTCGCAAGCGTCGAGGTGTTTACGTTGTCGGGCTGGGAGAGCACGTACTGTGCGGCAGTTTGATAGTCGGATGTGGCGACGGAGTTGTCGCCCCTTAGCACTGCATTGCTGTTGCCAAACCAGTTTATCCAGTCCCCATAGTCCCACCAGGAGAGTATCCTAGGCGCAAATGGCCCGACGTTTGCCTTCATCCAGGCAAGAGCATGTAGCCACTGCTGGGTTATCGTCTGGCAGTACATGGTGTACCCGATGCCGTTGCCGGAGTTTGCAAGCTGGGTGCATTGCGAGGCTTGCGGGGTGTTAGGGGTGAGCGCGGCTGAGGCGAGGTTGATAAATACTGCGCCTTCCAGCAGGGCGGCGATTATGGCTACTGCAACAACTGTCTTCATGAAGGTGTTGTCAAGGTTGAAGCTTGGAATTGAGATGACCCCTTTCTTGAAGCTAAAGCCGTTCTGCGCGTATATGAACAGCTCTCCGATTATCGCGCAGATCGCGAGGATGTACCCGAGCCCGAAGTGTGGCAGGTACTTGACCTCGATCATCCCTGCGATGGCAAGAGGCCAGACTGCGGCAAGAGAGAGAATGCTGAACTTGGAGTTCCTGTTGTAGATTGCAAGCAGCATGAGCGCGGTGAATACCGCAAGAACCAGCCAGATTATGATGTTTATCCCAAGTATGCTGTATCCGATTATCCCGAACCCATTGGCCCCGAAGTTGAAGTTGTAACCAGTAGGGGCGTATTCTTGGACTGTAGCAAAGAGCGGGATTGACGGAGTAGTGAAGTGCTCGCTGAGTTGTATATACTTTTGGACCGGCTCGCCAAGGGAGGTGAATGCCACCAATATCCCGACTATGATTGCCATCAAAACAAGCCAGCCAAGGTACGCCTTGAAGTCAAGCCGCTTGAACAGTATCTTGTTCTGGTGCAAAATCTTCGGGATGTACTCTATTAGGGCAACTAATATCAGTGCGAAGAGAGGGAACCCTACGACTATAGGAACATGCAGCAGGGTCGGAACCCTGTTAGTCAGCTGGCTCCCATATGGGGCAAAGACTGCGTAGAATACCGCAATTATCGCAAGCACTATCACATTCATAGTGTAGAACGGCTTGGTATTCTCCCTCCTTAGAACTGAGACTATTCCTTGCAGCAGTATGTAGATTGCAAGAACCCCAGCGTCAACTGTGTAGTAGTGGGCTCCTAGGAAGGTTGACGCAAAGGCGATTCCTGCCAGTATTGCAAACCTCTTGTCATTCATGTTGTTTACTGCGAGCAGATATGCGGCGTAGAAGAAGAAGAGCGATAATATGCCCCATGGCTCGAGAAGCTGCTCCCCTGCTATGAATGTGGTTATTATCGCCGGCATCGAGGCTGTTAGGGCTGCGCCTATTATTGCTGGGAAGTCGCCGTACTCGTGGCGGATGAACAGGAAGACAACAAAGACCAGCAGCGAGGCAGCTATTGGGGGATAGAAACTGCTAACCTGGCTCATCAGGGTCGTGCTAAATGCAGTGTAGTGGAACTGAAGTGCATTGGTCAGCCCGTACCAGTATGCCTGCAGATATGGGATGATCGGCTCAAGCCTGTGGACGCTGCCTGCGGTGAGGGTAGGCCATGCAGAGTGGTCGTAGAGCACCTGGTAGCCGTGCACTAGGATATACTCGGAGGTCATCATTGTGAAGTACGGGTCGAATTCGAAGAATGACGGTGCTATCGATAGGCTCATCAGCCTTGTTGCGAATGTGAGAAGTATCAGCAGTATTAGTATTATCCAGACAATGTTGCCCAGTAGGTCTGGGCCGGTTCTGGCGGAATTGAGGAGTATGAATTCTTCCTTCTCGTGGGCCTCTTCCAACTTTCTTTGCTCGTCGTTGTGAAGGTTCTGGATCCTCTGCTTCTCTTCTGGGGCAAGGTCTCTTGCTAGATTGAACTCCTCCTGCTGCTTTCTCCTCAGGCCCTCTTCCTCCTCGCTGTGCTTTGAGACGATGCTTTTGTCGAGCTTTAGCGCGTTTATTTTCTGCCTCAGATCAAAGAGCCTCTCCTTGTGCCTCTTTCCTGCTGAGTCTGGAGTCTGCGAGGTCGAGATACCAAGAAATGGCTTTATCGCCTCAGTGGAGAATGTGGAGAACACCCCCTGCCAGAAGCAGAGGACTATGCCTATTATAGTTAGTATCGCTACGTTTGTGAGGTAGAGGTGTATCGAAAAGGCGAATGCCGTGGACCAGTTTATCAGGTAGGACTCAAGCCATATCATGGTGCTTGGGAAGATCAACCCGAAGACGAAGCCTATGGCAATAATTTCGAACATGCCAAGCTTGGTCTTCTTGAGAAGTGCCAGAGAGAGGAAAAACCCCGGCAATATTATTGACAATAGGGCTATTAATATCGGAAGTAGCAGACTCATGAAGACACGTACTTTACGCTTTCCTTAACAGTTTATATTGATTTAATAACATATTTAAACAGATGCAAAAGGCGAAATGATGAGAGATGAGGTTGCTGTTGTTGGCGCTGGAACCGCTGGTCTGCTGGCCGCAAAGAGGCTAGCGGAGCTGGGGATAGAAACCCAGGTGTACGACCAGAAGGAGAGGCCTGGCATACCTGTGCGCGCTTCAGGGATACTCTCAATAAGCGGGCTTGAAACGCTGGGCATTGACTACAGGAAGGTTGTAACCAACACCCTTTGCGGAGCAAAGCTGCACATGGGCAGTGAGGTACTAAATGTCCGTGCTCCAAGACCGATAGCCAAAGTTCTCGACCGATTTGAGCTCAACGAGCTCTGCTATGCGGATGCTCAGAAACTGGGCGCAAGGATGATCACTAAGAGCAAGGTTGACGGCAAGCTGCTTGAGAGCCTGAATGCTGATAAGTTTATAGTGGGGGCTGATGGGGCGGTTTCTGTAGTCGCGCGGCACTTCGGCTTCCCTGAGATACCAAGGCATGTGCTAACCTACCGTGCCGAATATGATTACAGGCTAGTGGAGAGTGACATGGTTGAGCTCTTCTTTGACAACAAGATGATACCGGGATTCTTTGGCTGGATTTCCCCGAACTCCAAGGACGTCGCTGAGATTGGGATAGGAATCGATTCCGCATCAGGAAACAGCAGAGCGGCCTTCGAGCGCTTCAAGAAGGTGAGTGAGATTGCGCAGATAGTGGCAGGGGGGAAGATAATCGGCGAGGGCGCAAGCATAATCCCAATAGGGATAAGAAAGCACTTTGTTGACGATAAGAGGGGTGTGCTGCTTGTCGGAGACGCTGCAGGGCAGGTAAAGCCTACGACAGGCGGAGGAATAATCTTCGGCGGCAACGGAGCGAGATATGCAGCGCAGGCAATATCTGCTTGCATATCGAAAGGCGCTTCACTTGAATACTACGAAAGGAGCTGGAGAAAGGAGTTCCAAAAAGAGATGGTACTGCACTCCTTCTTCTACAACATGTACGCCTCTATGAACAGCGGGCAGCTTGCATGGATGGCAAAGGTGCTCAAGTTCATGGGATTCGAGAAGTTCCTTGCACAGTATGGGGACATGGACAGACCGAGTCTCATGATAAAAAGATTCCTGCTCAGGGGTCTTGCAAAGTAGGCTAAGGATACTGCAGCTCCTTGGAAAGATGCGCTTCAATCTCGGATATCTTTATCCTTTCCTGATCCATCTTGTCCCTTTTTCTCAATGTTACAGTCTCATCTTTAAGGGTCTGATAGTCCACGGTTATTGCAAGCGGGGCCCCGATCTCGTCTAGTCTCCTGTATCTCCTGCCTATCGCGCCTGCAGAGTCAAAGAACACATCGTATTTTGTGCGCAGCGGGGCGAAGATTGATTCCGCTTTCTCTTGCAGCCCGTCCTTCTTCATGAGTGGAAGTATGCCCAGCTGCACAGGCGCAAGATAGGGCTTAAGCGAGAGGTACACTCTCTCATTGGGCTTGTCGTCGATTATGTTGTGGTCCAGCATGGTGTATATGCTCCTGTCTATGCCCATTGAGAGTTCGAATATGTGCGGCAGAACCTTCTGGTCGTTGTCCATCACCTCGAAGTTGGCCTTGCTGAGCTTTGCATGGCTAGACAGGTCGTAGTCAGAGCGGTAGTTGCATGCAACCAGCTCCAGCCAGCCAAGCGAGGTCTCCACCTCGAAGTCGAATGCGACTGAGGCATAGAACGCCTTTTCCTTTGCGCCAAGCTTCCTGAACCTGCTCTTCTTCACGTCTATGCCGGTCTTTGAGTAGAAGTCAACCAGCAGCCCAAGATAGTATGCCACCAGCTTGTTTGGGACTGCTCCGGATTCAACTGCAGCTTTGCAGCTAATCCTCTTCGGCTGGAACTCGCCATCAAGCATTATGTTCAGTTCTACGTTCTCGACCTCCCCGAAGTTGCTGATCTCGTTGAGCTTTGCAGGATTGCAGAACACCTCTATCTCCGCCTGGTAAAACTCCCTCATTCTTATCAGGCTCTGTCTCGGGGAGATCTCATTTCGAAAGCTCTTGCCTATCTGCGCAATCCCAACTGGCAGTTTGCCACGCATCACCTTGAATACCCTTGGGAAGTCTACGAATATCGACTGGCAGGTCTCTGGACGCAGGTATGCAGGCGTTGCCTCTGGGCCTATGCCAACTCCGAACATCATGTTGAACTTGTACGCCTTCCCAAGAGCACCTTTGCACTTCTGGCAGAGAATCTTACGCTCTGCTATGACCTTGTCGAACTCTTCAAGATCCGCGCTCTCAGGCACTATGACGTTGCTCACCTCTGCTATCAGCTTGTCTGCCCTGTAGATTGAGTTGCACTTTGTGCACTTGACGATCGGGTCTGCAAAACTTGCCAGGTGGCCTGAAGCCTCGAACACCGACTTCGACATTATCTGCGAGCCGTCAATTTCGAGCATGCCGTCCCTTCTGACAAGCTCGCGCCTCCAGAGCTCTACGTACTTGTTCTTTAGGCTAACTCCGTTCGGTCCATACTCCCAGAAGCCCGCAGGCATGTCAGGGTATATCTCGCAGCTTGGAAAATAGAAACCGCGCTCAAGCGCGAGCTTCATTATTTCGTCGTAATTCATGCGGATGGCGCCTTGTGAATATTATTTGCCCTCTTTCTTCTCAAGTAGCTTCTTGCCTACCAGCTCCCTGTTCTCGAAGTCCTTCTTTATCTTCTCGTAGTCCTCACTGGTCATTACCCTGCTCAGTATGTACTCGGAATACTGCATCGCGACCTGCGAGATGTCAACTAGTACAGACTGCAGCTGCGCGGTCTTTAGCACGAACTCCTTGTCAGGCTTTAGCACCTCCACGCCAACAGGGACATAGTTGAATGTGACGTTTATAAGCGCACCCAGATCCTTCATCAGCGCTGTTACCGCTGCACTGGTAGAGTATTTATCGCCCAGCTTTATGGGCTCTTCTATCTCTCCAACGCAGTAGATAACCCCTGGGGCCTTGAGCAATTTGTTGCTGACAAGATCTGTCATCACAGGCTGCAGATCCTCAGCCTTCTCGCTCTGCATGTCGAAATAAAGCTTTACCAGCAGCCCGCCACTCTCAAGAGTCTTCCTTGTCAGCTCTTCAACTTCGCTCTTTGCCATCTCAGTCGCCCTTGTTTATCTTTTCTATTGCCTCGTCTGCAGTGAGCGCAACCTCCTCGCCGCTCACAAGGTCGCGCAGCTTGACGCTTTTATCCCGGACTTCCTGCGGGCCTATTATCATAGCATAGCGCACCTTGAGTGCGTTGGCGTACTCCAGCTGCTTGGAGAGGCTACGTTCCATTATGTTTATATCTGTATATATGCCTGCGCCCCTCGCCCTGCTTGCCATGCCCAGAGCGTATGCGTAGTTCTCCTGGCCGATGCAGGCTATGAAGAGCTTGGAGTAGGTGTTTATTACCGGGTTGCCGGAGATAAGGTCGTATATCCTGTCTATCCCTATCGAGCTGCCTACTGCCGGCATGCCTTTGCGCGCGTAGATGCCGATCAGGTTGTCATATCTTCCGCCGCTGCCTACAGAAGGCAGCCTGGTTGTACCCTGCATTGCTATGTACTCCCATACAAAGCCGGTGTAGTAGTCAAGCCCCCTTGCCAGAGAAAGCTGCAGCGAGACGTTCTCTTCAACGCCGTAGTTTGAAAGCAGCTCGAGAAGGCGCCGCGCCTTTTCGACCTCCTCCTTTGTGCCCTCGATGTTTGCGGCTACGCTCTCGAGTCTCTGTGAATTGTCGCCACCTTCAAGCAAAAACTCTAGGAGCTTCTCGGAATCCCTCTGTGGTACCCCGAGTTTTGCGATCTGCTCTGTAACCGCGTCCCTTCCTATCTTCTGCAGCTTGTCTATCGCCCTTATGACAGCCGCAGACCTCTCTTGAGGCACCTTGAATGAGGCGAGAATCTTGTCCAAAAAGACCCTGCTGTTAAGCTCTATTGCAAAGTCCTTTATGCCAAGCTCCTCGATTGCCTGAGCTGGCGCGGCAATCACCTCTGCGTCGCTTTCTACCGAACCGCTCCCTATCACGTCGACATCTGCCTGCGTGAACTCCCTGTAGCGCATTTTCTGCGGCTCGTCCCTGCGCCAGACCTGCCCAATTTGGTAGCGCCTAAATGGCAGCGGCATGTTGCCGTTCATCGCCACGTATCTTGCCATTGGTATCGTGAGGTCGAACCTTAGGCCCGAATCGTCATCGTCTATCTTGTATATCTGCTTGCTCGTCTCTTCCCCGTATGCCTTTGCGCTGAGCACATCAAGCAGCTCCACTCCAGGAGTTTCTAGCGGTGAGAAGCCGAATCTCTTGTAGGTCTCCTCTATTACTGCAGTGATTTTTTCCCTGGCAATCGCTTCGCCGGGCCCGAAATCACGAACGCCTCGCGGCTGCGATATAGCCATACAAGCACTTGTCACAGATTGGTTGTGAGCCATTTCTTTAAGCTCTCCTTGGGCAGCGCACCTATGGAAATTGCCTTTACCTCCCCTTTCTCGAAGAGCATTGCGGTAGGTATGCTCATCACGTTGTAGCGCTCTGCTATCTCCGGGTTATTGTCAACGTTTAGCTTGTAGAACTTGACCTTGTCCTTGAAGTCTGCGGAGACCTCCTCCACTATCGGGGAGAAGACCCTGCATGGCCCACACCATTCCGCCCAGAAGTCCACAACTACCGGCTCCTTGGCCCCTATTACGTCCTTTTCAAAATTATCCTTCGTGATATCTGAGATTGCCAAATAAACACCTTTTAATTGATTCTGGGGAGAATAGATATATAACCGTTTATCGCTTCTGGCTACCCTCATTCTCTTGCCTTAAAGGTTTTCTTCAGAATCCCTTCGAGCACCTTCTTCTCTTTCTGGGCTCCTATTATCTGGGAGAACGCTACCATCTTGCCAAGGTGCTCCTCGTGCCTTGCTGCCAGCTGCTCTAGTGCATAGCTGTTCACAGTTGGCCTGAAGAGTGCAAAGATCCGCTCTGTAAGCTCTGGCTCTGACTGAAATACTTCTTTGTCCCTCTTCCATTCCGGCACCAGAGTCTCGAGCATCTGTACCAGTTTCCTGTCTGTAGGAACAATGGTTTGGGCAAATGCGAGTAGGGAGGGAATGGCGCGTTCGTTCTCCGGCCTTACTGCGAACTCGCTTGCCCTCAAGTAGCGTTCCTGAGCTTCGTTGCGCCTAATCGTACCAAAGGGGCTTTGCAGCTTGTCATTTGAGATCCTTGGTCTTGGCATCTCCCCCACAATATTCTGTTCTCGGCGGGTTTTAAATAGGAACCTCAGCATTCGTTTCCTAACAGGGCAGGCTATAAAAGAATGTGAGTGATAATATCCTTGTGATGAGTAAGATCAAGTCTGACAAGTGATGACGATCTTGAGTGCTGATAAGATGGCAAACATACCCAACCAAGCCATAAAGAAATTGATAAAGAGGTATGCAAAGGTCAACATAACAGAGGATGGGGCCGAAGCCCTGGGGAGGATACTTGAGAAGAAGGCGATGAATATATCGCGCTTTGCTGTGAAGAACGCAAAGAAGCAGGGCAGGAGCAAAATAACCAAGGAAGATGTTCTGAGATCTACAGTAGATAGTGAGTAAATGGGACTCAAGGCCTTTAGGAGCCCTGATGGAAGATACAGGACAGCGCTCTACTCCGTGGAAGGAGAGGAGCACTTTCTCATAGCCGAGAAGACTGCAAATGGGGTGCTGCTTTCCGAATTCACCGGTATTGGGGAGGTGGTGGACCAGGTCTACAAGGCATCTGCAAATTTGCTCGCAGAGCTTAAGGCATATCCTCATGGGGCTGGAGAGATTACCATTTCTGAGCGGCCTTACGAGTATCTTACTGTGAATGTGCATTGTACCAACTGCGATTCAAGAACGATGAGGCGTGAACTTGACAGTCTTGAGGTGTCAAAAATTGTGGAGGTGCCTGTGGTTCCGATGTTTTTGTGCACAAAGTGCAACAAGAAGTTTTACACTATGAGCAAGAGATACCTGCGTAACCTGATTGCTAGGAACCCGGAGCTCTTCGAGAAGGAAGAACTTAAGAGAAGAGAGGAAAATGAGGCGGCTTTCCTAAGCGAGATACAGGAGTATATGGTAAGGATATTTGCATCTAAAAGGCTTGCATTAATCAAAATAGATGGGTGACAACATGTCGATCAATGTATCGGAACTTTATGGTAAGAAGATAATAACGATAACGGGCAGCATACTAGGCGACGTTAAGGAAGTGGTCTTGGATCTTGAAGAGGGCAGCGTGTCGCACCTACTGCTTACAAAACTTGAGGATCTCTCAAAAAGCGCGGATGCGAGGCAGAGCCTTGCAAAGAACAGGATCTTATACGAAAGGGTAAAGAGCGTTGCGGAAACCATAATTGTAAGCAGCAAGTAGCTGATTGTTGAGTATGGGGGCTTGGGATGATAAGAAGCCGCAAGGCACGCAATCTGGAGATTCTTGGCGAGGGGGCCTCGATTAGGCGGGATTCTAATCCTGTAAAGTTTACCTCGATTAAAGTTGATTTGGGGCTCGGGTCTGACATTAAGCCATTAGTACGCAGCAGGGACGAAAAGTTCTGGGAATCGGAAGCGGGTTTTGAGGAGGCACTGCGTCTGATAGGGGGTTACCTCCAAAGAAACAACGTATTGCCAAGAGTGAAGGAAGCTGAGAGCGAGCTTGGGCTGAGAAAGTTTGTTGAACTGCTTGGATATGGAGCATTTTTAGAAAAAAGGGACGTTGCAACTTGGGGTGAACTACTCAAAAAATATTTCCAGGGGATGCAGGCCAAAAGAGTGGAGCACTATAGCGAGGAGTGGTGGAAGAGCAAGGCGGGATTCGAGGAGGCGAAGAAACGGGTGCTAGAATTTTGGAGCAAAACAGGTACGATTCCTTCTGAAAAAAGGGTGAGATTTATTGGGGTAACCACTTTCCACAGGCTACTAAAACAAGGGTTCTGGAAGGAATCTAAAGGGGTAGAATCCTGGGAGGGATTCATCAGCATGCATTGTGGATTAGTTAGAGAGGAGAAGGCTGAGAAGTTTTGGAAAAGCGATGCAGGCTTTGAGAAGGCAATTGCCTTGATTACAGATTTCGGGAAAAAACATATGGATAGGATGCCAAGCATGGAGGAGAGGAGGGAATTGGGACTTGAGGAGTTCGGTAAGGCGCTCAAAAATGGCAATTTTGAGGAGAAGTTTGGATTGATTTCTTGGCAGGGGCTGTTTAGCAAATATTTTGGAGATTCAGAATTGAGGAACCTTTGGAACTCCGAGGAGGGTTTTTCGATAGCGCTTGAAAAGGCAACAAAGTTCTTCAAGAGTCATGGCAGAAAGCCAACCACTAGCGAGATAAGGGATTCGGGATTGAATGGATTTGCTGGGGCGATAGCAAGATACGAATGGCTGGGTAGAAAGGATATCGTCAGCATGACAGAGTTCTATGACAAGTATGTTTTGGGTAGAGAAAAAGGCGTGGATTGAAGAGATGCGACATTGGCTCTGTAACTATTAATCAGAGGCCTTAAGGTACGAATTATGGCTCAGTGCTAAAAACCCCAAAAATCAAAATTAAATTATGGGGAGGGTAAGAGTAAGGCCACTGGAGCGAAGGGACATGAAGGATCTCGTTGCGAACAATCTTGATTACGCAAAGGAGGCTAAGGATCCTAACTTCTACGTGAGTTCTCCTGCTGTGCCCCTTAATAAAAAGGAGGAACAGGAATACTTCAGGAGCCTTTGGATGCAGGTAGAAAGGGGCGATGCCATAGTCTCTGTGGCAGAAGCAAAAGGGATTGTACGTGACCACGTTGTTGGCAAGTGCGAGATAAAGAGGACGAACGTCTTCGAGATGCCGCATGTTGGGGGATTGTCAATAGAGATAAACAAGGAGTTCAGGGGGTGGGGGATCGGAACGGCCCTGCTCGAGGATGCAATAGAGAGGTCTAAGGAGAAGTTCAAGATCATCATGCTGGCGGTATTTGGGCCGAACCCTGCCAGAAAGCTGTATAAGAGGCTGGGATTTGAAGAAGTCGGTGTCATACCCAATGGAGTGAAGAAGGATGGTGAGTATATGGACTACGTCTTCATGGCTCGTGAGCTAAGGAAGTAGCTTCAGGTTTTTAGTCAGTAGAAACTTCCCTTGCAAGAGAGGATCTCTCCTTTGCAAGTACCCTGTAGCCGCAGTATGGGCACCTTATGAAATTAGTGCCTATAGCCTTGATCTTTTTCCCGCAGTGCAAACAAACATATCCCATCTAGTTCACCATCATTTAATATTAGCCTTGAGCCACTTCACGAACTCCTTGTGCACGGAGAACTTCTCGGTCTTTATTATCCGGAAGTTCATGGTGGCCTTGTACTCATCCTCGCTTAGCGAGAGCGTGGGCTTGTAGGCATCCATCTTTACGTACCTCACCTCCATCCAATGGAGCCTACCCTTTAGCATCTCACTTATGACCTCGTCGTTTATCGGGGGCGAGGAGAACCCGTAGAGCACGCCGTCGCACCAATAGAGCGGCAAGTTGCCGTTTGGCGTAACGTTGGCGCGCATCATCTCCTCCTTTTCCAGCGCGAGGATGTCGTGCACTACTAGCTCCTGTGCAGGCTGGTAGGTTATCTTTGGCATTGCATCACTCCTTCTTCGACTGGACAATTATCCTATTGAACGAATCGCCTGCTGCGGTCTTCATCGAATATGCTCCGCCTGCGTACGTGGCCCCGCACGAGCGGCAGGTCCAAACTCCTGTGCCCACCCGCTTGACCGACTCCTTCCCGCAGACATCGCACCTATATCTAGCCTGCTTCTCAGCCTTCACAGACTTGAGCCTCTTCCTCAGGCTTACTCCGTATCTTATGCTCGAATTGGCCATTTCACTCACTCTTGCTGCTAAGTATTAGCCCTCTTAGCTCTTTAGACTTATCGAATGACCTGCCTATCAGGTCCTCGACTTCCTCCTGCGAGAATGCGCCTGCAAGGCCCTTTTGCATAGACCTCACGACCTTCTCGTCGTTTGCTATCGTTATCCTTGCGTCTGCCACCGCCTCCTCGCTTCCGTCAGGGTCAAGGAGTATCTTGTTGCCGACCTTCGCGAAGGTGCACGATGTGACAATGTTGTTTGTCTTAAGCCTTCCAAGCTCTCCGGTCCTCACGGCCTCGCCATTCTCGTACTTTGGCATGCGGGTGTTGCTAAGTGCTGCGACAGCAGCCAGCATGCACGCGTCGAAGAGGTTGCCATCGAAGTTGAGCACGTATATGTCGACGAAAAGTGACCACACCTTCTCTTCCTCTATAAAGAGCGAGCCCAGGTCCACCATACTTGATGCCCTAATCCCCCTATCCACCACTCTTGCAAGCTCAATTGAATCAGGGCTTGGGGGCCCTGGCTCGTATTCTGGTGAGGCTAGAGGCAGAAGCTCCGCCATAGTCATCAGGTTGCCTTCATTTGGTTTGTCTGGCATCGGCGTAGCAACGTCTAACTTTATCCCCACAAGGACTCTTGTGTTGCCTATCTCCACCTGCGCGCTACCCTCTGCGTTGGGAAGCAGGCTGTGGGTTATTTTTATCTGCCTGTACTCAAACGGATCCCTGCCCTCCTCTCTTACGCCTTTGTTGAGCAGCTCCCTTACGTATTCTCCTTTCACTTGGTTTAATGGATGCATTTCTTCACCTAAATCTTGTACTTTTCAAGTATGCGCTCGTATGGGGCCTTTAGCGCCTCCCTTTGTAGCCTTGCCACGCTCTCCCCTGCCTTCTTTGCCATAGTGAGCCCCTCACTTATCTGTTCCTTTGTGAGCGAGCCGTCCATCTGGAGCAGCAGGATGTCGTTGTTCCTCGGGCCTATTGCTATGGGCATGTCAGCGTCAGAGTAGTTGTCCTCAGCCTTGTTTAGATCGAGTATCAGCGTGTCTCCCACCTTGCCCACAGAGATCGCATACGGAAGATCCGTCATGGGTATCCCTGACGTCGCAAGGGCCACAGCTGCGGTGGTTATTCCTGCTGCCCTTGTGCCCCCGTCACTTTGCAGGACCTCTATGAATATGTCTATCTCGCTTCCAGGAAAGTCTTCCCTGAGTATCACCTTCTCGAAAACCTCCCTGGTTACCTTGGATATCTCTATGGCACGCCTGTTCGGACCTGACCTGTTATGCTCTTCTAGGGAAGAGAACGGTGCCATTGAATACTTGCACTTTATGACGGCCTTGTCTGGATCCTGGGTGTGCTTTGGAAGCGCCTCCTTTGGCCCGTAGACTGCCGCGAGGACCTTGTTGTTGCCCCACTCCATGTATGCCGAACCTGCTGCGTTTTTTAGCCCTCCGGCAATTATCTTCATTGGCCTGAGGTCTGCAAATCCGCGGCCGTCAAGCCTCTTTCCGTTCACGATCAATTCTGGTTTGTTTGTACTAGATCCCATCTTAAACACCTTGCCTTGGCGATTCCAGGAGTTCCTTGACTCTTTCAGTAAGCCCGGAGGTGTGAGCCTCCTCGCTTATCTTGTGTATCGCTTTTATCGCTAGTTCTACGTTTCCCCCCTTTACCCAGATCCTGCCGTTCATTCCTACGGTAACCGAGCTCTTTGTGCCGTCGCGTATCTGCTGGAGCATAGTGCTAGCTTTGCCGATTATCCTAGGTATTTTGGAAGGCTTGACATCGAATACCTTCCCTCCGAAGAGCTTGCGCGGGCGCATGAGCACCACTGTCTTGGACTCGTCAAGCTCCTTGACCTCAGCCTCGACCACATCGCCCCTCTGGAGCCTGGTCTCAACAAACTTTGCAATTATTATGCCTTTGAATGGGGAACTGAGCTCCACGTTGTAGCTGTTTAGCCTTGCCTCTTCTATTATCCCTAGGACTATGTCACCCCTTCTGGGGTACCACAGGCCCTCCAGCGGGGTTAAGATTCCTTTCTCATCGTTGAATATCCCCAGAACGGTAGAGAATGTCTTGTTGTCTTCTATCATCGCGTTTTCTGTTCGCAATGGCTTTTCCACGAGCACCTCGCCCGGGATTACTATTCTACTCATTTATACACCTAGTATTTTTGTTGTTGCACTTCCGTGCGTAAGCGAATTTAATTTGTCCGTGAATTCCGCCTGCAGACCTGCAGGGAATTCTAGCTGCGCAAAGAGCGCCCCGTTTGGGAGCCAATTCTCGCCTTTGAGTCCGTACTGCTTGAGCAGCCCGTAGCACCTGTTTGCACAGTCCGCAGGTATCGTCACCTCCACCTTTGCGGTGGCGAATTTTATCGGAAGCAGCATGTTTATTTTCTTTACTACGCCATCTACCTGCTCGTTTGCACCCTTGAATGGCTCTATCGCGACCTTCGCCTGCTCCATCGCGTTCTCTATTCTCTGTATCGGATGGGGCGCGTTGGTTCTGGGGTCGATCGAGTTCCTCGCAATTATCGTTATTATCTGCTTCCTCTTCTCCTCAAGCAGCTTGTTTTTCTGCTCGGTGGTTATGGGGACATTGCCGTTCTTTAGTATCTTCTCTACAACCTTGGACATCTCCTCGGTGCCAAATACCTTCTTGAGCTTCTCAGAGCTTTGGCGCTCGCCCTTGTTGGCATCCTTGAATATCTCCTCTACCTGCAGCACAGACATCGGATCGGTGCGCTTGCCTGTTATGTATTCGTAGGCGAGTTCGGAGTCTACGAAAACCTCGAATTCCTCTCCGTTCGAACTGTATTTTGCTATGACTGTCTTAGAAGGCATAAAATTCACTGTAAGGTGTGACGCCACTTGGACTATAGGTACTTTGAGATTTCGTTCTGGCTGAGCATCGTATATTCCTCAGCGTCGTAGATGTAACCTATGTCTACATTCTCAGTGGTCAGCTTTACTTCGTTCACCTTTTTCAATATCTTGATGCCAAGGCCTATTCCATCCTCCAGCTTCATGTTGTCCTTGTATTCTTTGACGAGTATGTCGGTTGCTATCTTCTTTCCTACTCCTATGGCATCAGCCTTATAGCCCAGAAACGAGGCGCCTGGCTCAATCTCAAAGAGCCTTGGGGTGGAGTCTATGCCTCCGAGCAGCACAGAAACGGCATATGGTCGCATGCCGCCATACATCGTAGCCTGCATCATGTATGCTGACATCTCCTTTGCAAGAGCCTCCACCGACTTCACTTCGTTGAACAGCAGCCTGTGATTTTGTGCGTTTGACCTTGCCATGTTGACAAGGTGAAGGCCGTCAGACACCATTCCGCTGTATGTGGCGCCGATGTGCGAGTCTATACGGAATACCTTCTGTATTGTGCCTGCAACTGCAAGGGGATCGTTGATGTTTTTGTGGGCAACAAAGAGAACTCCTTCCTTTACCACAAGCCCGATGGAGGTTGCCCCCTTGCGCACTGCCTCCTTGGCATACTCCACCTGGAATAGCCTGCCGTCTGGATTGAACATCACACCTCTGTCGTAAGCCTGAACATTCGGATACATTTTTACACCAATAAATAGTCCTTTTAATCTAAAGATAGATTGCAGGAATACACTAAAGATATGCTGATTATAATTATATACCTTGCCTTTAGACTGGCTTTGCACAGTAAAGACTGATTTTTGATGACTTATTGCCAGGTTAATTAATTTTTGTTCAGATAAAATATTGCAATTGTGCCTTCCGAGCTTCTACATCTACTATAATCGGGTATGCTGAGGCTAAAGTCAGTATCGATTCTGGGTTTTCCAAGTGGGATTGCAAGCGCTGCAATCCAGAAATTAAGTTCTATAGAATATTTTATGAGGGGATTTCCGCATAGCCGCAATTAATATAATTCTCCAGCTACAATCAAACTATTGTAAATAGCAGTATGTTACTTTGCAGGCGTTGTTTAGGCAGATATTGATGTTACCGTTTGGGGCAAATCGATTAACAATAGATTTGTTGCTTGGATTCGTTACTGTTATATTATAGTTTTTTGATTCTTGAAATGTACCAGTTATGGTTTTGCTTATAGCTAAAACCTCATTTTCAACAGTAGGTTCTCCGCCCCCTCCAATAAATATGTATATGGTCAGCGAAGGGTTTGTCATGGTTGATAACGGTGACAATGAAAACGAAGTTGTTTTGTTTAGGCATTTGGCATTTGATACGTTAAAGTTTGCCATAGTTAATGAGGTGGTTGAGGTTGTGTTTGCTGTTTTGTTTATGGAGATTGTGAGTGGTATGTTTCTGCTGGTGTGATATTTTAGATAACCGGCAATACCAACTAATACTATTAGGATAATTAGAATTAGAATGAAAGATCCTTTCATAACTAACTAAAGATTGAAAGGTTTATAGTGGATCTTGCTTTCGACATGGAGAACTGTATCAAAATATGATTGAAGTTGAGGTCAAAAGAGACAGTGTATTCAACTGCCTGTTTTATCAGGAATTTCCTAGGTATTGGGCCTAGACCTTGCTCTTTTTCAGTACTCCAGGCTTGCCTTCAAAAGTGTCTTGAGCTCTAGGGCAACTGTGTTGAAGTCCTGTGTGTCTTCCTTTATCGATTCGGCCTTCTTTTCCCCGGTTTGGGTAAGCTTAAGGACGGAAATGGCTGAGAAGGGCTTCTCCACCATGCTTTCTATGACTAACGAGTCGAGTGCCGCTACATAGCGCCGCTCTACGTTCTCCCCCCTTGCCGCGGCAAAGAGTTTGTCAGATGTTATTATATCTCCGGACTTCTTGGCATTGTATACAGCCTTTAGTATCACTCTTTTTGCTTCCAGCACCTGCTTTGTGTTTGGCAACATAGTATCACTTGGTAGGGATGTCTTTCCCTGTTTTATAAATGTTCGCCATCTGAGCGTTCGGAAAAGATTATTTCCTTTGTATGCTTTCTGCGAGGAGGTCGAACTTTTCAGGATTTGACAGCACGAAAAGCCTGTCCATCTGGAATGATATCTCGCCAGACTTGAGCTGCTCTTCCACATTCTTCCTGATGCGGCTTTCTAACTTTGGTATATCGTCTGGTGGAAGTAGCCGAGTGTAGTCCTTTAGTATGTTGAGATTGTAGTTGAAAAAATGCAGGGATTCTTCCAGGGTGCTTAGAGCTATCGGCTCAGAGATTATGCGTGATTTTGCCTGGACACCTGTCTGCTTTAGAAGAGGATCGTAGCCTTCTGGACCCGGAAGCAGCCATTGTGGGGTCCAGTTTGTGTAATAGCCAAGCATGTCGGCGGACTTTGTCACTTTTTCTATCGGGTCTATGAAGGCTGTTGCTCTGGTGACAAGCGGAATCTGCAGTCCGAGTATGCCTCCAGGTTTGAGTGCATCTTTAATCTTACCGAGCACATGGTCGTGGCCGTTGATCAGGTGGAGACGAGAGTCCGAGAATATCGCATCGAACTTGTTTTCGAATTTCATTGTGCGCGCATCCATCTCCAGGAATGTGATGTTTGTGATGCCTTCTTGTTCAGCTTGTTTTTTAACAGGAAGAAGATTGTCTAGAGAATTGTCGATCCGAATCACTTGGCCACTGGTTCTCTTGGCTAGCTTGAGTGTGAGTGTCCCGTCGCCAGAGCCGATGTCAAGCACGCTCATCTTTCCAGAGATAGATAGGACACTGATAAGCTTTTCGCCAGCCTTTTCCTTTTGTTGGATTTTTGAGGAAGCGGTTTGTAATTCCTGGGTGCTTTTTGCACCGACTTTCATCATTATTATCACAGAGTCTTTGCTGCCCAAAATCTATAAACCAATTCCCCAGTTTCTGTTAGCGCATTATAATTTCTTTCCCTTGACTCTCAGGGACCTTATGGTTCCCGATGTTTTAATCGTATAGAAACCGATCTCCGCAGGGCCGATGCACTTGATGAAAGATAGTGCGAGTATCAGCTGCCTCTCTGAGCCCCTTGAAACCCTTATGATAAAGTTCCCAGCGCTGCTGCCCTCTATCAGGAAGGGATTTGCGTCTATGTAGCTCTTCTCGCCCATGAACTTTGCCAGCTCCTCTCTTAATGCTGACCAGCTCTCCTTCTGGCTCATGTCGATCTGCCTTGATGGCTCTATGAGCACATACCTGCTCTTACGCCTAAATATCATGAAGTGTTTCACCGATGTTTGAAAGCATCAGCTTTGCCTGATGGTCGTCTGCTGTTATTAGTTTTGCAATCTCGAGCAGCTGCGCACTCGAAAGAAGGTAGTCTTGGTTTGGAGCTAGGGAAACTATGCCCATCCTCGTCTTTGACTTGCCTGCCATCCTAAATAGCTTCTTGAGCCTGTGGATCTTCGAGACCCGGTCCCGCTGGCCCACAGTGAGATAGTAAGCGTTGAACACCACTAGCTTGCCGTTCTCCTTGAGCTTGTTTAGAACCCGCTGCTCTACTTCCTCGCCGTTGCTTAGTATCCCTATAGCTTTGGGGGACTTTATCATCGCGAATATCAGATTAGGATTTGTCGTCTGTATCAGAAGTGGCTTGGCCCCGGGGCCTGCCCTATCTGCTATGATAATTTGGTCGTTTGCATTTACAAAACGTGAAAAACCCAGACGCTTTGCTAGCTTTTGTTCGAATCTTTCTGGGGAATTGGTTATGTCAATGTACTGCATCTAATCTGCGCCCTTTCCCTCTACCTCGTTTTCCTTGAAGAGCCCCTTCTCTACCGTGTGCTTTATCTTTTCAGGAGAGTATGCAAGTTTTATGAGCTTGGTGTGGCCTCTTATGCCCTTTCCAGACTCGTACGTGTTGATCAGGCCCTGCATCTCAAGGTCTGAGATGTACTTTCTATACCACCTTGAGCTCTTTGGATCCTTGCTTAGCGAATTTGTGATTGCGACGTATTTGTCGTATACCTCGCCGCTAAACAAATAGGTCTCGGTGCCTTCTGTGAGCTTCTTGTATCTGCTGCCCTGCAGCGTTAGCAGCGCTATCGCATATATTACCAGCCTCTGATGTTCAGGGAGGGTGCTCACCAGCTCATAGGCGATTTCCTCCTCTGCAGATTTTGATGCTTCTTCAACCTCTTGTGTGGTTACTGCCCGCAGGTGCTTTTCCTCGACGATCTCTGCGGCCCTAGAGAGGATCTTCATTGCAAACCTCGCGTCGCCGCTCTCCCTCGCGGAAATTGCCGCGGCAAGGTTGAGCGCAGACTGGTCGACCATGCCGGACTTGAGGCCTACCGAGGCTCTCTGCTGGAGTATCGCAAGCAGCTCGCTTGAGTTGTAGGGCGGGAATACCAGCTCGGTTTCGTAGAGGGTTGAGAGGCTTCTGGGATCTAGGTCTTCCTTGAACGAGATCTTGTTAGAAACTCCAACCAGTGTTATGCCGCCTGCCTTGATATCGCTGTTGGCCCTTGTGAGCGTGTATATCATATCATCTAAATCCTTGACCATGTCTATCTCGTCGAGCACTACAATGAGCATCTTTCCATCCTCTTCTATCCAGTTCATCAGGCGCTCGTAGATATCGACAAGTCCGTAGCCCCTCTTCGCATAGTTTGGCATATGGTCACCCATAATCTTGCTGAGCACCCTATACCTTGAGTTGTATATCCTGCAGTTGATATAGGAAATCTTGGCCTTCACTGTTGGCAGCTTCTTGACCTCCTCTATCACATACCTGACGCATGAGGTCTTTCCAGTTCCCGTCTTGCCGTACAAAAAGAGGTTCCTTCCGCGCTCCCCCTTGAGCGAAGGAGTGAGGGCCTTGACTATGCTCGCTATTTGCTTGTCCCGAAAGAGCAGGTGATCCGGCATGAAGTGTGGGGAGAGTGCGTCCCTATTGACGAAGATTACGGATTCTTTTAGAAGATCGGCGAAAGGCTCAGGCATTCTACCCCCATTCAATCTATGAATTTCTTTACGATGCTTATATACTCTTCTTTAATCGCCTGGTCTTCTAATACAGCAACTAGCCCTGCGTCGCTGTAGTCGCCCATTTTAGGATTCTGTTTTATGCTGCCAAGCAGCTCGCAGCCTAGGGCCTCTGCCACCTCCCTGCCGCCAAAGTGCTTACCATCTGACATGTTCTCCACAACACCCAGGAGTGCTAGTCCGAAGCGCTTTGCCATTATCCCTGACTTTATCGTGTTTATCGCAGAGATGTGATGCGGGGTCGTCACAAGCACAAACCCGTCGAGCGGTATGAGCTGCATTATAGTCAGCGGCGCGTCGCTTGTGCCTGGGCTCAAGTCCACGATCAGATAATCGAGTTCCCCCCACTGCGTTTGTGCGAAGAACTCTTTTAGCATCTTAGTCAGCATCGGACCCCTCCAGATTATCGGCTTCCCGGAATCCTCGAAGAAGAGCCCTGAGGAGATTATCTTAACTCCGTTCTTCTCTTCTGGCTTTAGCGGATATTCCCGTGAAGGGGTTCCTGAGTACCCGACAAAATATGTGATGTTTGGGCAGTCGATGTCAGCGTCAAGAAGGCCGACCTTGTAGCCCAGAATGCTCAGGGCATATGCGATGTTCACCGCAGTGGTGGTCTTGCCGACCCCGCCCTTTGCACTATAGACCCCTATCTTGTGCTTTATTGAGGAAAGCTTTGCCTTGAGCTCCTCGCGCTGCGCTATCACGTTCAAAAATGAGGGGTGCATCCTGCTTTTGTCTATGTTCTCAGGATTGTAATCAGCATTTTCTTCTGCCATGAAACCATTAGGGGTTGAGTGTAATGGATACTGGGAGGGCAGAGTTATTATAATTTGAGTAGTTTTGCAGAGGACTGCGCCCCTACACATGCCGAGACGAAGCTTAAGAATGCTTCTTCCGGAAAGCCAGGCCTGCTGCTAAACTCTGGATGGGACTGAACAGCTAGGTAGAACTTATGTGAGGGTATCTCGAGTATCTCCATCCTCTTTCCTTCGTCGCTGCTTGCTGAGAAGATCATGCCATTTTCTAAAAGAAGCTTCTGGTATTCTTTGTTGAACTCGTATCTGTGCCTGTGCCTCTTTGAGATCTTTTCGGCATTGTAGACTTTGTGCGCAAGGGTGCTAGGGCTCACTTCTATTTCGTGCGCCCCGAGCCTGAGCGATCCGCCTTTGTTGGACACGCCCTTCTGCTCTGGCAGAAGGTCAATTATCGGATTTTTTGTTTGCGCGGCCAGCTCTGTTGAGTTTGCATCAGCAAGTCCGCAGACGCTTCTTGCAAACGCTACTGCGGCAAGCTGGAAGCCAAAGCAGATGCCCAGATAGGGGATGTTTTTCTCTCTGGCGTAGGTTGCGGTGCTTATTATCCCTTCTGAGCCCCTGGAGCCAAACCCACCGGGGACAAGTATTCCGTCGTATTTTGAGAGACGGTCGATATTTCCATTGAGCTCGTCAGAGTCTATCCAGTCGATTTTCACAGCTTTGCCGATTTTTGCCCCTGCATGATGCAGCGCCTGGTTGATGCTGACATAACTGTCCGCGAGCTTGACGTATTTCCCCACCATCGCAATCTTCACCTCGCTAGAGGATTGCTTGAATGAATCGACTATAGCGTTCCACTGTGCAAAAGAGGCCTCTATTACCCCCTCTCCATAGCCAAACTTCTTGGAGATAGAGCCAAGTATCCCCTGCTCGTAGAGCATCTGCGGGACCTCGAGTATGTGCTTTGCATCGTGGCACGAGAAGACGTCATTTTGAAAGACGTTTGAGAACATCGAAATCTTCTTCTTTACCGAATCTTCTAGTTTAAGCGAGCACCTCACCACCAGTATGTCTGGCTGTATGCCTATCCTGCGCAGTTCCTGCACCGAGTGCTGCGTTGGCTTTGTTTTCTGCTCCCCTACCACATCTAACGATGGTGCAAGAGTTACGTGCACGAAGATTACATTCTCTGGACCTTCCTCCAACCTCATCTGACGCAGAGCCTCCAAAAATGGCAGACTCTCCATGTCCCCCACCGTACCCCCACACTCCACCGCGACGACGTCAAGCATCTCTTCTAAGGCTATGTGCTTTATCCGTGCCTTGATCTCGTTTGTGACATGAGGTATTATCTGCACGCATGCACCGAGATATTCCCCTTTGCGCTCTGCGTCTATTACACGTGAATAAATTTGGGAGGTTGTAATGTTATGCAACTTCATTATGTTCTGATTAAGGAACCTCTCATAGTTGCCTATGTCCATATCACATTCTCCACCGTCCTCTGTGACGAACACCTCGCCGTGGGCGGTGGGATTCATTGTGCCTGCATCATAGTTTAAGTATGGATCGATCTTTATGCAGGAGATTTTGTGGCCTGAGAGCTGCAACAGCTTTGCAAGTGAGGAAGTGACAACTCCCTTGCCAAGTCCCGACATCACTCCGCCTGTGACAAATAGATATTTGGGTGAATTGGCCTGCATACACTATAGATGCAGCACCTTCTTTTTATGCTTTGCCCAAAACTGCAGGAAGAGGGGTAAGAAATGGTGTATTTGCGATAGTTAAAGGGAAAATGCGCGGAATAGTGGAATTACGCAAACGTTATTATAATTATTCGATTATATTTCCTTACTATTACTAAATAGGTGAAGCTATGAATATAAGTGAGTTAAAGGCTGGAGCTACAAACGTCACGATAGAGGCGCTTGTTTCATCGAAACAGGAACCGAGGGAAGTTGTTACAAAGTACGGCAAGAGGCTGAATGTGGCAAACATCACGCTAAAGGACGACAGCGGAACGATAGCGATGTCGCTTTGGGGCAACGATGCGGAGGCAATTAGTGAAGGAGACACAATAAAGGTAACCAATGGTTACGTAAGCGAGTTCAGGGGATCTCCGCAGCTCTCTGCAGGCAAGTTCGGCAAGATTGAAGTTGTGGGCAAGGGGGCAGGGAAGGCCGCAAAGCCCGAAGAGGCGGACTCTAATTTTGACGACGTTGAAGAAGGGGAGATGTAAGTGGTCCTTGCTGAAGGGGTTTCAGCACCGGATTTCAAACTGATGGGCACTGACAATCAGGCCCATTCCCTTAGCGACTACAGGGGAAAGAAGGTTGTGCTTTATTTTTATCCGAAGGATGACACGCCAGGCTGCACGAAGGAGGCGTGCGACTTCAGGGACTCAATGGAGTCAATAAGGGAAGATGGCACTGAAGTACTCGGGGTCAGCATGGATACAGTCATGTCGCATGTCAAGTTTACCAACAAGTACAACCTGAACTTCATGCTGCTTGCAGACATGACAGGCAAGGTATGCGAGGACTATGGGGTGATGGGCAACAAGCACATCTTCGGCAAGAGCTCGTGGGGACTTGTCAGGACAACATATGTCATAGATAAGGGTGGCAGGATCGTGAAGGTGTTCTCTCCGGTAAAAGTTGATGGCCACAGAGATGAGGTAGTCGCGGAGCTTGGGAAGATTTCCTGATGCTAGAACTTAGAATTGTGTTGTAAGTTTGTCGCCGAGCTTTGGGGCGTACGCATCGTATCCCTCTGTTTTCAGGTTTTCCGCCAATGACTCTGTATTCTCTGCGTCTCCGTGTATGCACACCACAGTCTCGGGGTTGCTCTTTCTCACGTATTCGTAGATGTCCTCGGTGCTCGCATGCGCCGAGAAATCGTAATATGCTGCAGGGTTCTTTATCTTGCGAGTTTCGTTGTCGATTTCTAGCGGCCTGCCATCAAGCAGTTTCCTGCCGTTTGTCCCGGTGACCTGGTATCCCGTGAGCATGATCTTTGATTGCGGGCTTAGCCTTGTCACATAGTGAAGGGCCGGCCCCCCATTTAGCATGCCTGCGGTGGTGACGATTATCCCAGGCCCGTCAAGTGCTGTTGTCCTGCCCTGATGGTCCTCAACCCAGGTAACGTTTTTCATTGCGCTCATAAGCAGCTGCTTGTCCTTCACGAACTCAGGGTGCCTCAAAGCAATATCTGTCGCCTTCTTTGCCATACCGTCTAGATATGTTTGGTCAATCAGATTGTTCCTATAGAGGATTGCCAGGATTTCCTGGGCCCTGCCCACTGCAAAGCAGGGAACCAGAGCCACTCCCCCGTTATCTAGGGTTTCCCTCACATCCTCTATGAACGCCTTTGTGGTGGTCGCCCTGTCAGGATGGCTCCTTGTGGCATATGTAGATTCGACCATCAGTATGTCACTGTGAACTATTTCAGCGCTGCCCTGCAGCTCCTGCTGCGCTATCTTGAAGTCTCCTGTGTAGACCAATCGCCTGCCGTTACGCTTGTTCTCTATTAGCGTTATTGCGCTGCCAAAGATGTGGCCTGCATCGTAGAAGGTGATCTCGTAGTTTGAGAAGTCTAGTGGTACATGGTAATCATATGAGACGAACTTGTTGACGAAACTCTTGATCTGCCCTTTTGTGAATGCTGGTCCTGTGTGCTGCTTCTGGCTTATCCCCAAAGAGTCTTCTATGAGCAGCTCTGAAAACTCCAAAGTCGGCCTTGTGCCAAACGCCACAGGAAGCGAGTGGTTGTAGAGGGTAGGTAGGGCGCCGCTGTGGTCGAAGTGAGCGTGGCTTACTATGCATGCATCCACTCTGCCGGGAACCAGCGGGTACTCTGGCTTTACTGTGCCCACCTTGACGCCATAGTCAAGCAACAGGTTCTTTTCGTCCTTTAGAAGAAATGCGGACCTGCCAACCTCCCCTGCCCCCCCCAAAAATTGTATCTCCAAAATACTCACACTGCCGATTGAATAAATAACGCTTTTAAGTATTGCCTCTCAATTATCCTTGATTCTCGGTAGATGGGGTTATGGTTGCAGAAGATATAAACTTTTTGGATTTAGCTTGCCTGCTAAGGATAGGGCCGGATACGGTCATGGAGAAATTCGGCGGGCTGATAAACACCAGCTTCTTCGATGCCTCAACAATCGCCGGAACTCTTAAACAGAAGGGACTCATAGAGTTCACTAATAACTACCCAGGGCCTAACGGCATACTTATTTCGCAGCTTGGTAAGAGCCTAATTGCAGAGGCAGAATCGAAGGGCAATGAGCCTTTTGACACCCTCGATTCCACGATTCTGCAGCAGATGTCTGGGGGGAAGAGGATTCCTCTAGAACTTGGCAACTCGCTAAGCATAAGGAGCCGGGATTTGGCGATGAGGCTCTACAAGCTCTACAAGCAGAACTACATCATCTATGACTTAAAGAACGGCAGTGTAGAGCTCCTTCTGACCGAGGGCGGCTTTTTGAAGATAAGAAGCATGCAGCCTGGCGCTTTCCAGAATGTGGCACAGCAGCAGGCAGCGCAGGGCACAGCGGCAGAAGTGCAGCAGCAAAAGACCGCGCAACAGGCAGAGGCCTTGTCGCATCAAGCTCATAGCATGGGTAGAATGGTGGGGGTGTATGCAGTTGCCGTAATTATCGTGATTGTTGCGGTTCTTGTCCTCTTCAAGTTCGGGTATCTCTAGATGGTTTGGATATGCAATTAATGGAATACACTTCTGCGGCCAAACTCCTCAAGGGGTACGGGATACGGAGCATAGAGAGCGCGTACGTCAGGGATGCTGAGTCCGCAATCAAGTTTTCCAAGGGTGGAAAGATAGCGCTCAAGGGGATATCGAGCAGGGCGCTGCACAAAAGCAAGGCAGGGCTGGTAAAGCTTAACCTCTCTTCAAAGGAGATAGAGCCAGCATTCAAGGAGATAGAAAAGCGCTCCAAGAAGTTCTCCCCTTACAGGATATTGGCACAGAGGATGGCAGAGCCAGGAATTGAAATAATAATTGGGGGAAGGGTGGATCCGCAGTTCGGAAAGATGATACTGCTCGGGCTGGGTGGGATCTATGTGGAGACCTTCAAGGATTTCTCATTGCGGGCCTGCCCGATAACTGCATACGATGCGCGCAAGATGGTGAGTGAACTGCGCTCAAGGAGGATAATCACTTATGGGGGAAGGGGATCGGCGCAGCTGGAATCCCTCCTTTTGAAGGCGTCGAAATTAATTGCCCAGAACAAGATAGGCGAACTTGACCTCAATCCGGTAATAGTCAGGGAGAAGGGATACGATGTTGTTGACATAAGAATACTCTGGTGAGATTGATGCGAAAAGAGAGAAAAATTGATCTGAGACCGATGCTCAAACCACAGAGCGTGGCTGTGATAGGCGCCTCAAACAACCCTGACAAAGTCGGGCACATCATACTAAACAACTATCTGGAAGAGGGATATCAGGGTAGGCTCTATCCTATCAACCCCAACGATGAGATGGTCATGGGAATTCGAGCATACAAGAGCGTCCTTGGGATCAGGGATAAGATTGATCTTGCGGTTATAGCTGTACCTGCAGCCATAGTGCCCATGGTTCTGGAGGAGTGCGGCAGGGCGAAAGTAAAGTCGGTGGTTGTGGTTAGCGGCGGATTTGCGGAGGTGGGAGAAACCAAGCTGCAGGACAAGATAGTGGCGATAGCTAACAAGTACAACATTTCTATGGTAGGACCAAACTGCCTGGGGGTCATGGACCCGAGATCCCGGGTAGACACGCTCTTTTTGCCGACATACAAGCTGACAAAGCCCAAAGTCGGAGGGGTTAGCTTCGTTGCCCAGAGCGGCGCAGTTGGCAGCACTGTGCTAGACCTGATAGCGGGGGAGGGATTTGGGCTCTCCAAGTTCATATCGTACGGCAACGCCGCGCAGGTAGATGAAGTGGACATACTAAAATACCTGATGAACGATGACGAGACAAAGGTCATCATAATGTACATCGAGGGAGTGAAGCGCGGCAGGGAGTTTTTGGAAGTGGCAAAGAAGGTAACCAGGGTAAAGCCGGTGGTGGTGATAAAGGGAGGCACAACTGATGCAGGAGTTGCGGCGGCGCGCTCCCACACCGCGGCTCTGGCAGGGAGCAATCAATCATACGAGGCAGTATTCAAGCAGTGCGGGTTCTCGATAGCAAAGGACCTTGATGAACTGCTCTATTTCGGGAAGGCTTTTGCTTCCGAGATGCTGCCTTTGGGGGACAGGGTGGTGATAATAACCAATGGCGGCGGCACAGGGGTGCTGACCACCGATGCGGTATACAACAGCGGCCTGAGAATGGCGGAACTAAGTGCAAGGAGTAGAGCGGAACTTAGCAGGTCGATGCCCTCCACTGTGAACGTGAGGAATCCTTTGGATCTGGTGGGAGATGCAGGCATAGAGAGATATGACAAAGCGCTGTCGGTGCTCTCAGAGGACCCTGGAATCGACATGATAATCGTGATTGCACTCTTCCAGACGCCTGGAGCCGACGAGGGGCTTGCGCTCAGGCTTGCACAATACAAGAAGGCGATCAAAAAGCCGATGATAGTAATAAGCATTGGGGACAAGTACACCAGGGATAGGGTTGTGCTCATGGAGAATGAGGGACTGCCGGTCTACGACTCCCCTTCAGCTGCGGCAAATTCGCTTGCTGAACTACTCAAATACTACAAGTACAAAAAGGGGATTGTCTAACCCTGCCGCTCAGCGTACATCTTTGGAAAAGAGCTCTTCGATTATCCTGCCCACAAGCTTGTCCTTCTTTTCGTCGGAGCTGAGAGCCTCGAAAAGCTCGGAGGGATTCATCTTGAGGGAATAATTCGCCCCTTTGAGCTGCTCTAGAAATATGCTCAGCCCGTAGTCCTTTATCGATATGTTCTCGAATGCGCCACTTCTCAGCGCCTCCGCCTCGCTCATCGAAGCATGGTCTTCTATCTTGCTTTTGCTTACCTCAACGATGGCCAAATTCTCGTATTTCTTTAGGATGTCTGCTAGGTCAATGTCAATCTGCTTGTATCCGACCGCCATCTCCCCCTCAAGCACCACCCTGATTATTGGCTTTTCGACGGAGCCTGAGAGGTGCCTTTCGATCGCAAGCCCTATTTCCTGATGTATCTTATGCGGATCCTTCTCAGAAACGTTAACCTTCTCGACATAAAATGCCCTGGAATTAATGGTTATGAAGCTGTAAGCCGAGGTTTTGGTATCAAACAGGTAGAAACCTTTGGACTCTGTCTCACCTTCCTTGAGCTGGGTAAGGACAGTGCTGCCTGGGATGAGGAAGGGCTTCCCGAAGACTTTCTGCTCAACCCTACTGTGTATGTGGCCGTCAACATAGAGATCAAAGCCCTTGGGAAGCTCGTCGAACTTTATGAAGTCGTTGCTGAAAGGCAGAAGCTCGTATATCGACTGGTGGAACATGAAGACGTTGAATGCGCCATCAACAGGAACCGGGTTCATGGATTGGAGCGCCTCCCTCACCTTTTCTTCCGAAAGACCGCCCATGGCGAAGACCGCAACCCTCTCACCGTCCTTCTCTATCTCTACCGTCGAATCGCTTGCGTCAACAAGGAGTCCTGCCAGGCTTAGCAGTTCTACGGAATTGCCTGCATTGTGCGCCCTCCTCTCGTGGGTTCCGGGTATTGCTATTATCGGCAGGTCTGTGAAGAGCCTTTTGCTGCCTTTGTATGCAACAACCTTGGCCTTCCAATTCTTCTTGCCAAGGTTCCTGAAAAGATTGACCCCTTGTGCGAGTACCTCCAGCCTTGGGTTCCTTATATCAAAGACATCGCCAGGAATTATCATAATGTCGCAGACTTCCGATGCCTTGTAGAGCGCCTCTTCGGCCTGCCTGTAGGAGTCTTCGGCAAACCTTTCGTAGCCGAGATGGAAGTCCGAGAGGATTGCGATTTTCATTAGCCTAGCCCCTTTGGAACAAAGTTATTGCTGCATGGAGTTTGAGATCTGCGTTATCTTCTCCCTGAGCGACTTCTCGCGCGACTTTAGTTCATTGAGCTGCTTGTTAACTGACTGTAGCCTGACCTCGTTGGTCTCCGACTTCTCGGAAATGTTCTTGAGGGCAGTATCCCTGCTTGTTTCTATTATCACCCCCCCGATGGTAACGTAGACCTTCCCTGTGGAATTCCCAACCTCCTCCTTTGCTGTCTGCAGCTCGTTTTTCTGAACCTGGAGCTGCTCACCCTGCAATCCGAATGACCTTATCTGCTCCTGTACCATCTGGTAATCCCTGAGCATTTTTTCCACCTCTTGTGGGGATGGAGAAGATGCGGCTGCTTTGTTGTCCATTTAATCACTTAGTTAAAGCATGTAAAAACTATATCAGTATCTGGTTCGAACGCTCAGGGAGCTGGGGCTATCTTGGGGGCTTCTATGCATTCCAGTTCCTTGGAGTATTCCTTTCTTTCTGCTATGGCACCGTCCTTGTCGTACACATATAGCGTTACCTTAACCTTGTAGGTGCTTGGATAGACTTCGCTTCCTGCGAAGATTTTTACCCTCTTCTCCTTTGCGGAGTCCTTCTGGAGTATGCCTATTAAACCCTTGCCTGTGGGGAGGGACTTGTCTGGGGCTAAGGAGAGGGGTGCAGGCACTTCGTATACTGCCTCGACCCAGTACGGGTCTTGCTCTGCGATGGCTATCTTCAGGTTAAGCTCAATCTCGTTGTAGGTGAATGCCCTGATTTTCTCAGCGCTTGAGACCATCTGGACGGTTATCTCCGGCATGGCAATATTATCCATCCTACGTATTAAAAGGTATCATCGCAGCGGGAATTGGGATTTGTAGAGACTATTTTTAATATGTTCGGTCGTAATTACCGTTAAGTGAGTTTGTGAATCATGCGGGTTTTAGCCGTTCATCCCAGGTGACTAGGGACAGGGGGGAATTCGGTGCCACTTCGCTGCATAATGAAATGTACGTAATAAGGAGGGTGCGGGAAGGGCTTGACAAGGCAGGTATAGAATATTCTCTTGTCGGAGGATCGAGTATAGGCTCGGTGTTCATCGTGCCGAAGCAGTACGAAAAGAGAAGGATCAAGAGCAGGCAGATAAAAATCAGTGCGCTTGAGGGGCAGAGTGGGGAGATAGACAGGGTCATGACAACGTCCAAATGGAAATCCGTGGGCACCAGCAAGGCTGTGATTTACAGGACGCCAGAGGAACTCGCTCAGGGCAGGAAGGTAGTCCATGACGTCATGCTCTACGCAAAGGACTATGATGGCAGGTATCATGTATCGATCGCCCTGGCTAAGGACAAGGAACAGATAATGAGTTATGCCTCCACGGTTGAGCACAAGCTTTTCAGGGGCAAGGAACGGGACATCAAGGACCTCGCCAATGTATTCGCGATTTATGACATGCACAAACTGCTCAACCCGCAGGAGAGGGTCAACCAAATGGAGCCTGTGCAGCAGAAGATTGCAAGTGCCTTTGAACAAAATTCAGGACGCCTGCTGGAAGAGCTGCGCATCCTGAAGAGAAAATACCCAAGGCACAAGGAGACGATAGAGAAGAACGTGGAGCATTTGCAGGGTTTCGTAGAGTCCATAGCCAAAATAAGAAAACGGGCAGGAACGGAGTAGACTGAGTGCATTTAAATAATTTATTTGCGATAGTATAACTCGCAGTAGTGAGCCAATGGAACTTAACGAAGCGGCACTGATAGAAACTGAGATAACTCTGAGGAACTTACGACTTACCGCAGAGGTTCTCGAAACCAGGAGATCTATTGCAAGATGGCTAGCGCTCTCCCTTGGAGTGATAAACCCTGGTGAATCCAGGCTAAGCGCGGTTGCGGTGCTAGACGCGCTCATAAATTTCCAGTTTGTCAAGAACCTTGATCCGAGTTATTCTGATTTGGAGAAATACATAGGCGAGAACTGGGAGCAGATGAATGAGAAGACCCTGCGCTACCACCTGCTCAAGCTCAAGAACATGGGGCTAGTGGAGAACAGCAGGGGGAAATTCTACTTCAAGCCACCGAGCATTGGAGATAGGTTTGATGCCACTACATGGGCCAACAAGCTCTTTGAGCAGGAGCACATGCAGATTTCCAACAAGGTAGGGGAGGTAATCAAGGAGCTCAAGAAAAAACAGCAGTGATGAAATGAATAGAGAATGGATATTTTGGATAGCACTGGTTGCTGTAATAATCGTAGCTTCGCTTTACCTGAGGGAATTCAGTAACCAGGAGCTGTCGCTCTCGGTACAGATAAATTCAAGTGCCATGAATTCACAGATATATCCGTACCAGAAGCTTGCGGTGCCGATAACGGTCCAGAATACTGGAGGAACGCCGATAAAGAGCGTTACTTTGGAGGTTTTGATAAACGGCTCGGCGACTACCTCATACGATGTTACCATACCGCCAGGGAAGTCGACTACGATTTCGTATAATTTCACTCCGGCAAGCTCCGGAAAGTATAACGTCTCGGTAATTGCAGACCCGGGAAAGCTGTACGATGTTTCTAGCAGGCAGAACGCTCAGAGCGCAATGCTAGTACGCGTCCTTGGGGCTGAGCCTGCGGCTTCCTATTCTCTGCTTCCAGAAGGCAACACCACTTCATATAGGGATGCAACGCTGAGCGCCTCGGGACTAATACTCTCCAACTTCCTTTCCAGAAATTACGTCATATCGGACCTGTCCCCGGTCAGCCAAAATGACAGTGTTGTTTACTCGCTTCTCAACATCTCGGAGCAGTATGTCAAGAATATGTCAGCGTCATATGCGAAATACGCGAATGGAAGCTCGGCGTATTCCGTTTGGATCAGGGGGTACCTGCTGCCGAGCATAGTGGGCTACGCAGTTGAAGGACGGGGGTATGCTGCGGTTAATTACACTTACGGAGGCAAGACTGTAATGTTTTCAAACTTGGGCAATCACACCACCATATGCAGCTGGTATGAGGGGGGGTGGATAAAGACGGTCCAGTACACCTCCGCTGGCCCGAACTGCAGGGGTATAGCCAACGGGACTGTGAAAACTATGGGGCCTTTAGCTGCTGGAGTGAACAGCACGATTTACAACAAAACGTATGTGCAGAACTCAACTCAGATCGGTAGCTTTAATTATTTTGCCGGGAGTAGAAACTCCTTTGCAAAGATGCTGCTGCTCAACGGCTCCGTGTCCTTGATTCCGATCATATCCCAAAATACCGTGGCCTCGGGATGCCTTGGTGTGGTAACGTCAACCCAAAATAACACATTTTGCACCATTTATACGCCCCCTGCCTACGGCTATGAGCTGTTGAAGACAACTGCACTCATAGGAGGCTATAATGCCAGCGTGTTCTCCTTGGTAAACGATTCGCCAAATAACATTGGCCTTGCCGCTTCAGAGGCTGTAGGGCTAATAAATGGCATGGGATTGCGTGGCCCCTCCTTCAACTTCACTTCTCCCAACCTTGTGAAGTGCAGTTTCAACGATTCTTTCAGGTGCTCGAACTTGACTGCGAAAGGAAACAAGATAGGCTTTAACCTGACCAACGATCTTGGCGTACCTGTGCGCATAAATGCCATTGCGTGCTACCTCTCAATACCGTTTGCAATCTTTCGCATAGATGTGCAGGTACCTGCTGGCGGGAGTGCCCGTCTTAGCACCGTGTGCTACCAAGCCGGGGTTCCGGTGAACGGGCTCTTACTTGATCCAGAGCTAAATCTCTACATGAACTACACGTATGGAAATTCGAACAGGCTAATTCACGGCAACGCTACGGTGAATCTGCTCACATAGTGGTTATTTTGAGCGGTGCGTACTCGATTTTCTGGGGGATTTCAACGGTTTTCGTTCTTTACTTCGCACGTCATCCTATCCCTCCTTGCTCTCCTGCGCTTCCAATTCTAGGACCCTGGCGTCAACAACTTTGGTTCCTGGCTCGACCTTCATCAGTCTCACGCCTGACGCAGACCTTCCGGTTACCCTGATCGAGTCTGCCTCGAACTTTATCGTTACCCCCTTTGAACTGATTAGCAGAACTTTTGTTTTCTCGTGGGCGAAGAGCGACCTTGCCACGTCGCCGGTCTTCTCAGATATCTTTATGTTTATCACACCGCTTCCACTTCGGTTCTGATCGCGGTACTTTGATATCTCTGTAAGCTTCCCGTAGCCCTTTTCGGTTACAGTGAGCAGGTACCCGTTTTCCTCTGCGGGGATGATGTCCTTTGCAATGTCACCCGCGCTGAGCTTAATCCCTCTTACGCCCATTGCCGTTCTGCCGAGGAACCTGACGCCGGAGTCGTCGAACTTTATCGACTTGCCCTTCTTAGTGGTTATCATGAGGTACTTCTGGATAGTGTATACCTGAGCATCAGCTATCGAGTCGGTCTGGTTCAGGCTGATCGCTCGCACTCCAGAAACCCTAGGATGGGCGAAGAACTTAGCATACGTCTTCTTTATCAGTCCTCGTGATGTAAGGAAAACCAGCTTGGAGTTTTCAAAGTCCTTTATGCTAAATATGGTTACGATCTTCTCGGCCTTTAGGTTAAGGAGGTTCACTATCGCCTTGCCTTCGGCATACCTACTTGCCTCTGGAACCCTGTACGCTTTTAGCCAGTATGCCCTGCCCTTGTCAGAAATGCACACAAGATAGTCCTTGGTCCTGCAGGAGATTATCTGCTTTACAAAGTCTCCTTCCTTGAGGTTGATTGCAATTACTCCCCTACCACCTCTTGCCTGCTCCTTGTATGTTGCAAGACTCATCCTCTTTATGTAGCCGGAGTTTGTAAATATCACAGAGATGTTCTCCTCGGATATCAGGTCTTCGTCTGTGACTTCGGAAGTGCCGTCGTGCTGCAGCAGTTGCGTCCTCCTCGGCCTTCCATACTCCTCCTTTATGGATGCGGTTTCTTCCCTTATTATCCTATCGATTTTTACCGGGTCGGCAAGCACATCGGTGTAATATTTCACCTTGGTTTCAAGCTCCATTTTCTCCTCCGAAAGCGAGGCGTGCTCGAGGTTTGTGAGCTTGCTGAGCTTCATGTCAAGGATAGCGTTTGACTGCTTTTCGGTAAGCGAGTACTTTTGCATCAGCCTTGCACGCGCAGCTCCGAGTTCCTTGCTCTCCTTTATCTCCTTAACTATCGTGTCTATGTTGTCTATTGCAATGAGCAGCCCCTCGACTATGTGCATCCGGTCCCTTGCGAGGTTGAGCTCGAACGTGCTTCTCTTCCTTATCATTTCGCGCCTATGGCCCAGGAATGCGTGGAGAAGATCCAGGATGTTGAAGTTCTTGAGCTTCTTATCTAGAATTGCAAGGCTTATTATAGGGAACGTGGATTCGAGCTGCGTATGTCTGTAGAGTGAATTGAGTACCACCTCGCCTTGGACGTCCTCCCTGAGCTCTATGACAACCCTTATTCCTTCCCTGTCGCTTTCGTCTCGGATATCGGTTATGCCTATTATCCTCTTTTCCTTGACCAGAGTGGCTATGTTCTGTATTAGCGCGGACTTGTTGACGTTGTAAGGCAGTTCGGTTAGTACGATCTTGCTATGCTTTGAATCGACTTCGGCCTTTGCCTTTATCGTAACCTGGCCCTTGCCGTACCTGTATCCGTTGTATGTGCTTTCCGACATCAGAGCGATTCCTCCGGTCGGGAAATCCGGCCCTTTGATAATTCCAAGAAGGTCTTGCGTTGTGGCTTCTCTGTGAACCAACACATAGTCTATGGCGTCGCACACCTCGATCAGGTTGTGCGGTGGGATGCTTGTTGCCACGCCTACGGCTATGCCGTATGTCCCATTTAGGAGCAGGTTAGGCAGCTTCGCAGGCAGGACGTCGGGCTCTTTTTCGGTGTTGTCGAAATTGGGGATCATCTGTATCGTCTCCTTGTCTAGGTCCGTGAGCATCTCCTCTGCAAGCTTTGTAAGCCTGACCTCGGTGTACCTCATTGCCGCAGGCGGATCTCCGTCAACCGAACCGAAGTTTCCCTGGCCTTCCACGAAGGTATGGTTCATTGAAAAGTCCTGAGCCATCCTGACCAGAGATTCATATACAGCGGCGTCGCCATGGGGGTGGAACTTGCCTATTACCTCTCCAACTATCCTTGCACTCTTCTTCGTAGGCTGACCGTGGACATTGTTGATGTTGTACATTGCGTACAATATCCTTCGTTGCACTGGCTTGAGCCCGTCCCTAACATCCGGTATGGCCCTGCCTATGATGACGCTCATCGCGTAGTCAATGTAGCTTGATTGCAATTCTTCTTCCAATGGGGCGTTGTTTATTTTCGTCATGGTCTCACTAGATGTCTAGGTACTTGACCTCTCCTGAATGCTCCTCTAGGAATTTCCTTCTTTTCCCTACGTCTACCCCCATCAGTATGGTGAAGAGCTCGTTTGCCTTTTCGGCGCTGGTTACCGAAATCTGCTTGAGCACCCTGTTCTCGGGGTTCATGGTAGTATCCCAAAGCTGCTCTGGATTCATCTCCCCAAGGCCCTTGTACCTTTGCACTGCCGCTTTTCCGTCGTAAGACTTCATCTTGGTGTCAAGTTCCTGGTCGCTGTAGCAGTATGTGGCTTCCCTGCCTTTTGTTACTTTGTAGAGCGGAGGCTGGGCTATGTATACGTAGCCCATATCTATAACCGGCTTCAGGTACCTGTAGAGGAAGGTAAGAAGCAGCGTCCTTATGTGGCTACCATCTACATCGGCGTCGCTCATCAGCACGATCTTCTTGTATCTGATCTTTTCGATGTTGAAGGTCTCTTTTATGCCGGTGCCGAACGCGGCGACCATTGCGTGTATCTCGGCGTTATCGAAAATCTTCTCTACACTTGCCTTCTCCACGTTGAGTATCTTTCCTTTCAGGGGAAGTATGGCCTGGTATTTCTTGTCACGGCCCTGTTTGCTTGAGCCTCCTGCGCTCTCTCCCTCCACTATGAATATCTCCGCTTTCTCTGGGTCTGCCTCAATGCAGTCCGCGAGCTTACCTGGGAGCACAGAGCTCTCGAAGATGCTTCTTTTTCTTACCATCTCTCTTGCTTTTCTCGCGCTCTCCCTTGCAACTGCGGCGTTTATCACCTTCTCCGCGATAGTTCTGGCTTCCGCAGGATGCTCCTCTAGGTATCTTGAAATTTGAGAATACACGACATTCTCGACCAGGCTCTTAACCTGTGTATTGCCAAGCTTCTCCTTTGTCTGACCTTCAAACTCAGGGTTTGGCATCAGAACGCTTATTACCGAACAGAGTCCTTCGCGCACATCGTCCCCGACTAGTTTTATCTCGCGCTTTTCCAGATTCCCGGCTTTGGTTACATAGTTTATTATTGCTCTTGAGAATGCAGACCTAAAGCCTATCACATGTGTGCCACCTTCAGAAGTTCTGATGTTGTTAACGAAGGACTCCATCTTTTCGTCGTAGCCTTTGTTGTACTGGAGCCCCAGCGCCACGGTCATGGTATCGGATTGCTTCCTAAAATGTATTATTGGAGTTATTGCCTCGCTGCCGAGGTTGAGGTGTGCCACAAAATCGGGTATGCCATTCTCCGAGAAGAATTCTGTTTCTTCAGCAGGGCTTGACCTTTGGTCTATCAGGTGCACCTTGAGGCCGGGATTTAGAAATGTGGTATACTTGAGGCGGTCCTTTAGCACGTCTGCATCGAAGTTTGGGGTCACGAATATCTCAGGATCAGGCTTGAACCTTATCGCTGTACCTTTCTCGGTTGTCATCCCTATGCGCTGCAGTTCAGAGGTCGGGTAGCCCTGGGCAAATGTCTGCAGATATTCGCTGCCGTTCTTTTTTACACGAACTTCAGTGAATTCTGAAAGTGAGTTGATCACCGTGAGTCCTACTCCGTGAAGCCCACCGGCAGTCTTGTAAACGTCGTTGTTGAACTTGCCGCCAGAATGCAGTGACGTCATTATCACTTCAAGCGCCGGCTTGTTGTACTTGGGCATTATGTCGATGGGTATGCCCCGGCCATCATCGGTTATCTCGGCGATTTCGCCTGTGCCGTTTGAGGAAAGCCTGATTGTGATGTTCTTGCAGTAGCCGGCCATCGCCTCGTCAACTGCGTTGTCCAGGGCTTCAAAGAGCAGGTGGAGGACTCCGGAGGGGCCTGTGGAACCTATGTACATAGCTGGCCTTTTCCTTATACCCAGGGGACCTTCAAGCACCACAATTTTCGATGCGTTATACTCATCTTCGATTCCTTCCATAGAATTCAGATCTCTTCCCTGCCTAAAATATACAATTCAACCCTTATAAACCTTTTGCGAGAGGTTTGTCGTCGTAAAATTGGGTGGGGAGTGCACTTGGGAAGAGGGGTGGATTATAAGTATTTTTATTGAGCAGCTAGATCGTGATTTCTTGCAAAAAAAAGTAATAATAATAGGGGCTGCAGGCAGGGACTTCCATAATTTTAATATGCTTTTCAGGGACAACGCAGAGTACGAAGTGGCAGCATTCACAGCTGCGCAGATACCTTTCATTGAGAAGCGAACCTACCCACTGGTGCTTGCAGGAAGTAGATATCCAAAGGGCATACCGATATACAGTGAATCAAGGCTTGAAGAGCTAATTGATAGGCATAGGATAGATGTATGCGTGATGTCGTATAGCGACCTAGCTGATGTGGTGGTGATGGACAAGGCGAGCAAGGTCAATGCACATGGCGCGGATTTCTGGTTGGTGGCACCTGATAATACGATGATAAAGTCGAAAAAGCCGGTGATAGCAGTCTGCGCGGTAAGGACAGGATGCGGGAAGAGCCAGGTTTCTAGATATATCTCCAACATAGTTAAGCATTCGGGCATGGTCCCGATAGCGATCAGGCACCCTATGCCGTATGGCGACTTAAAGAAGCAGATTGTTGAGAGGTTTGAAACGCTTGATGACCTGAAAAAATACAAGACTACAATTGAGGAGCGGGAGGATTATGAGCCCCACATAAGAAACGGCACGATAGTTTATTCTGGAGTTGATTATCAAAAAATACTGCGTGCTGCGGAAAGGGAAGCGGATATAATCATATGGGACGGAGGTAACAACGACACCCCGTTCATTAAACCAGATCTGATGATTACTGTTGCCGACCCTCTCAGGGTGGGAGATGAGTTGATTTATTACCCGGGAGAAACTGCGGCAAGGATGGCAGATGTGATAATCGTGAACAAAGTCAACTCTGCAACCAAGGAGGAGGTGGCAAAACTCGTATCAAACATAAAGACCATCAACAAAAAAGCTACCGTAATACTTGCGAATTCAAAAATAAGCGTGAGCGACCAGAAGGGGATCAGGGGGAAGCGGGTGCTGGTCATAGAGGACGGGCCGACGGTAACGCATGGAGGCATGAAATACGGAGCCGCCACGGTGGCTGCCAGGCAGTATGGAGCTAGAGAAATGATAGTTGCGAAGAAGTATGCAGTTGGCAATATAAGGAAAGTGTATGACAAATACACCCACTTGGACAGGATACTGCCGGCCGTGGGCTATACCAAGCTTGAAATCGAGGAACTAAAAAGGACCATAAACAGGGCCAAATGCGACGCAGTGGTTTCCGCAACGCCAACGGACCTTGGAAGCATAATGAATATCAATAAGCCCATCATCAGGGTGTCCTACGAGCTAGAGGAACGTGGTACGCTGCTAACAGATACAATTAATAATTTTATAAAACATAGAACATAGCGCTTTTCCTGGGCTCGTAACTCAGTTTGGTCAGAGTGGCTGGCTCTTAACCAGCAAGCCAGGGGTTCAAATCCCCTCGAGCCCATTTATTTTCTGCACTTGAGGCAGACTAGCAAAAGCAGGATTTAAACAAATAGTAGGAATAGGCTATAAACCATCTAGTGTATCTATCTTTAGGTATTATGGATTTTGCAGCTCCAGGAAAAAAGGATAGTAATTCGAAGATCAAGAATTTCAACGGCGCGGCCTTTGCTGATGCTATAAGAAGCGGTGCCGAGGTGAAGGACATGCAAGTGGGGAGAGTGGGTTACATCCCGCCTTCGGCAATAATAAGCACAAAGGATGGAGAGCTCTATATTAATGGAAGGTTTTCCTTGTCCGACAATGCCGTAGTTGCCATGATAGAGATAAAACGCGTTTCTGAGGGTGCTTTTGAACTGAACTTTTTGAAAATGAATAAGGAAGATTACAAATCGATTCTTAACTTCTCCAATATCGAGGAAGCGAGTAGGTGGTTTTTCGAGGTCGAACCAAAAGACTTCATAAGTGTTGGCAATATCAAAACCAGCACGGTACCAGACAGCGTCGATAGGGATCAGTCAGGGATATCGCAATAACATTTTAACAAAAATAGCTACGCATTTTGTAAAAAAAGATAACATATAAATACCTCGGTCGCCATATTCTAGTTAACCCAATTCTCGTGATATTAATGAACAAACAACCAAAACATTCGAAATCTGCAAAAGCTGTGCATAGGAAGGCGTCCCACGCCCATAGGGCGAAGAAGAAGAACGTGAACATGAGGGCTAAGAAGACTACGAAAAGGCCGATGCCGCACAAGCACACCAAGAGCGTTAAGCGTTATAAGGTGGTTAAGGCGCATGCGCCAAAGACAGTGGGGCGAATTCGGGTAGAGAAGACGGTAAAGGAGAAGGTGCCGAAGGTGGTTTCTGACTTCAGGACGGCAAACATAGCTGATGAGATGCTAATAAATCAGGTAATAGAGGGAGCACACTTTTCAAATCACATTTCGAGAAACGTGGGTAAGCGTGCTAGGGAAATAATCAAGATACTGGCGACGCCGCAGACTGATGATGCAATCGCAGAGAAGCTTGACATAAAGATTAACGAGGTAAGGAGGATGCTTAACACCCTGAACACGTTTGGGGTAACAAGATACAACGTCAACAAGGATAGCAAGGGCTGGCTCACCTTCAAGTGGTACATAGATGCAAGCAAGCTCATTGAGATGCAGGATGAGATAATTGCCAGGGAGGGTAGCGCAGGGTACAGGATCCCGGAAGGGTGCAACGATTTCTTCATATGCAACAAGTGCTACGCGGAGCAGAAGACGATATTCCCATTCGAGACAGCTTTTGAGATGAACTTCAAGTGTGAATGCGGGGGGGTGATGAAGCAGGTAAACAAGATCGAGGTTGAGCAGCTGGTGATGCAGGAAGGAAAGATTTTATAGGGGCGTTTATGGTCGTAAGAACCGGAGAGTTGGGTCGTGGTTTAAGAGGGCTTAAAGAAGTTTTGGCCCTATGACCAAAAAACAGGATTGATGGCCTGGCGCTGGGCAAGGGGGATATAAACCAAGATGCTACGTTTTTCGCGCGTCCGAAAAGTACACTTGAGGAACAGGCAGATTAAGGAAGATATTATAATCTATTTCTGTTAATATTGTTTTGATAGCGAGGTAGGGTAGCCTGGAGTGCCCGCCGGGCTCATAACCCGGAGATCGATGGTCCAAATCCATCCCTCGCTATTTGTTGTTCAATCTGGGCGTACACCCCACAGTTCCACTAATCGTGCATCTTATATATAATTAACACATAATAAATCATCAAATAGTCCATACTTTTGGTTGCAGATTTTTAAAAAATACTGGAACTGTGGGGTAATGGGCTAGTTTGTTTTGTTTAGGTGAAAGGTCAGTGGAAATTTCCGTGGAACAATTGTTCAATATGCTTCAGGCAGAAAGGAAAACAGGAGAGGTAATCCCGCTGCCGTCAAACTTTTACAAAGAGGCACAGCAACAATCGGCGCATATTGAGGTCCACGAAGCTGGGGCCCAGCATAAGGCAAACTTCAAGAAGCTACTTGAAACTTTAAAAGAGAGACGACTACAGAAGCTATTAATATACTTGGCGTACAATAAACAACTACCAACCCTCATGCCAGAAGAGGAGTGGCAAATATACAATAAAATCAAAAACATAATAAACAGTAACGAGGACGCCTCGCAGAAGCTCAAGAAGCTGAGGATAGCTGCAGACCTTCCTGAGCTTATGATGCCAAATGGCAGCAAAACCGGACCATACAAGCAGAATCAGACTATCGAAACCGGAAATGACTACGAAACACAGTTCCTGATTAACAACAAGCTCGCAGAACCGATATAAAGTGATGAAATGAAAATACAGAAAGAGATAAGGACATACTGTCCATACTGCAACAAGCACACAGTGCATACTATAAAGCATATAGTGAGCCCAAAGCCTGCCAACCCTACAAGGGGGCTGAGCATGAGCAACAGGAGGCACGAGAGGAAGATCAAGGGCTATGTTGGAAAGGTAAAGGCCAAGACACCAAAGAAGAAGCTCGGCACAAGGCAGAAGGTCACGATGGAATGCAAGGACTGCCACAAGTCCATAGAGCGCGTGATAGGCGGGAGGACGAAGAAGAAGCTTGAGATCAAGCGCTGATTGCGATGATAGTAAGGAAGGAGATGCCCGAGGTCGGGGAACTCGTGCTGGTCAGGATAAAGAAGGTGATGCCCTTCGGCGCCTACTGCGAGCTCGTCGAATATAACAACATGGACGGATACCTCCCAATAAAAGAGGTCGCCTCTGGCTGGATAAAGAACATCCACGAGTTCGTGAAGGAAGGCCAGAGGAGCGTTGCCAAAATCGTCTACATAGACAAGGAGAAGAAGGCAATAGACGTCTCGCTAAAGAAGGTTACAAAGAAGGAGGACAGAGACAAGGTAAACGACTACAACCTCGAGAAGAGGGCAGAGAACCTTATACTTCAGGCTGCAAAGGGCGCGGGGCAAGCAGACAAGAAGGCCGAGATAGTCGCAGAACTCACAAAGAAATACCCCAGCTACAATGACGTAATAACCGCGATATCTGAGAAGAAGGGCGCACTCTTGGGCCTAAAGCTTTCCCAGAAGCTAATAGACGAGCTAGAGGACATAGTTGCAAAGAACATCCGCCCGAAGGTTTACAATGTTTCATATGTGGCAGAAGTCACCTCATACGACACCAAAAAAGGAGTCTTCACACTAAAGAAGGCGTTTGAAGAGATAGAGAAGTTGGGGGTCACAGTCACGTATCTCGGCGCCCCTAGGTACAGGCTGCAGTGCGAGGATTCGAGCTATCCCAAAGCTGAAGAGAGGATAAGGCAGGCGACAGCAGTGCTCGAGCAGCTCGTCGTCCCAAACGGCACACTTACAACTAAAAAAGACAAGGTATAGAATGGAGAAGACTACGATATACTACAATGCCAAGACCAAGCCAAGGAGCCCGCTACTCATAGTCGGCCTACCAGGAATAGGCAATGTCGGAAGCCTTGTTGGCGAGCATCTGCGCACAGAACTTAAGGCCAAGAAATTTGCAACCCTCTATTCGCCGCACTTTCCGCATCAGGTAGTGATGCTCAAGTCAGGCGGAATACGCCTTGTCAGCAACAGGTTCTATCTCTGGAAGAACCCGTCCAAGGAAAAGAACGTGCACGACGTGATAATCCTGGTGGGCGACTTTCAGGCGCTCTCATCAGAGGGGCAGTACGAGATTAACGAGAAGATAATCAAGTTCTTCAAGAAACTAGGTGGCAGGACGGTCTACACTATAGGCGGCTACAACGCCACCAACCAATATGTCCAGACCCCCCGTGTCTTCGCAGTAACTACTGATAAATCTCAGATCCCCGCACTTAAGAAGAATGGCATAATCTTCGGTGTGGCCTCTGGGATGATCTGGGGCTCTGCAGGGTTGTTGCTCGCATTCTCAAAGAAGTACAAACTAACCGCAACCTGCATAATGGGGGAAACTGGGATGTTAGACGTAGACGCCCACGCTGCCAAAGCGATTCTAGACGCCCTGGTAAAACACTTAGGCCTGAATGTAAATCTGGACAACATGGAGAAGATCAGCAAGGAGACCGAGAAGATGCTCGGTGCCATGGAGGAGGCGGCGAAGAAGGAGCAGCAGGGCAACAAGGAGAACTTCACATACATCAGGTAAACCAGCTCAGGGCAAGTAAATAGTACAAGGCATCATCCACTGACTATGTATTGCAGCAGGCCTGCTTAATATCTTCCCACTTCCCGTGGCATATTCAACATATACGTATTATTTGGTGGGTGCATTTCTCCATAAACGCTCTTGCCTTCATATCTTATTGGCGTGACCGAATGCTGATAAAAACGCACCTCTAGGCTTAATAAATATTTTCTTAGAAAATCCCTAGGTGAGTTCGGAGAGTTCGCGCAGATAGTTCCCCATGTACGCAATATACAACCCTCCATTTTCATAATGAGACTCAAAAGAGAGGACCCACGAAAAGATGCTTCATGCTATCGCATTACTTCCTGCCATGAGAGTTTTTATATCCACACTAAATATTTGCCTTGCCACCACGGAACGATTAAAGCGAGGCATAAGCTCTTTAGTTTGAACGCAGCCATGTTATATTGTGCGAGCGTAGTCTAGCCTGGTAGGACGTGGCCTTCCCAAGGCTACAACCCGGGTTCAAATCCCGGCGCTCGCACATGTTTATTACAGGCATTGGGTAGATGTGATGCAAACTAAGCGCTCCACAAAATCTACTAATGCAGAAGCAGAACTCTCTGGATTATTGAGAAAAAGACTTGAAAGTCACCCTTTATAGAATTTTATACTCGGTTCCATTGTAACTCCGAATTCGAGTGGGAAAGTCTGGCCTGTTGGGGGTACCGTAAGCAGGCTACTGTGCGAAGAGCTTTATGGCACAAAAATGGAAGAGTTTGACCTCGACTTTATTGCAGAACATGTTAACCAAAAAATCGCCGTTCCGAAAGGTTGGAAGGTAGATTACACAAAATTCGATAACCCCATCTTTACAAAGGATGCCACGAGCATAGATTTGTGGCCTATTTCAGATGCCAGTTGGATAAAACAGAACCACCTTGAGCCTTCGATTGAAAACTTCTTTGCCTGGGTTCCGTATACTATCCAAGCAATGGCTTATGATGTCAAATCACATAAAGTGATTGGAGAAAAAGGAATAGGTGCACTTCTGGCACGTAAGTTTCTGGTAAATAATCTCAACACCGCAAGGGAGGAATCAAAGAGGAAAGGAGTTGCTGTGGATCAGCGGATGGAAAGAAAGGCAAAAAGCATGGATTTCACATTTGTGCCAAGTGGTGAATAATGATCAATCCTAAATTGCCGTGTGGAAGAACATAGATTCATAAAATCACAGCCAATTCTGTTAGAAACGACTATGTTGATTTCTCCCCGCAACCTAATTCATAACATCACCAACATTTAATAATTTTTGTTCCCAGATTCCTACAAACGACTATTCGCCATCAATGGTGGCACAAAGACTTTCGTCTTGGCTGCCGGTATGCGTTATAC
>JAGWGI010000045.1 GCA_028867435.1 Microcaldota archaeon
GGCAGGACCAGGTTTGGAACGCACCTTGCAATTAGCGACCCGAACTGGGTTGCATTGAAGATCAGCCTTGGCGAGGCTATTGGATAGGACTGGGTATTTGAGAGCAGTACTGCGATTTTGGTTAACTGGGAGGAAGAACCCATGATTATATCCTGGCAGTTCGCGCCGCTTGAGAACTGGCAGGAACCTGGGGTTATGTTGGATGGGGCGATTACAAAGAAGTAAAGAGCTGCCAGAACAACGGCAATTATAAGAAATGCCCATCCGTAGGTGAGCAGGAATTCTGTAGCTGATTGGCCGCGTTTAATCATGCTTTACCTCCCTCATGCTCATTTTATACACCGAGTGCTTATATTCCTTATGCTCTGCTCCCTTTTCCAGATCCAATAAAATACCCTACCGCCAGATATGCAAGCTTTGCAGCAAGGTAGTTGGGTGCGTGAAGCTGTGGGATAGGGCTTAATTCCACTATGTCGAGCCCTATGAGCTTCTTGCTCTTTGCGAGCTCCTCCACGAACCTGCACAGTTCACCGAACCTCAGTCCATCAGGCTCTGGTGTGCCCACGCTTGGCATCTCGCTTGGGTCTAGCACGTCTAGGTCAATTGTTAGGTATATCTCCTTCTCTGTGTGCTTAGCCACGTCCTTTGCTATCGCGCTTATGCCTTTTGAGTGCACCTCGCCCATAAAGTATGTTTTCGTATTTTTAGATTGGGATTTGGCGTGGGTGCTCCTTATCCCGACGCTTGCCGAACTCTTTGCGATCTCGCCTACCCTCGCCATTACAGTGGCATGCATGTATCTGGAGTTGAACATCTCATCCCTTCCGTCTGCATGCGCATCCAGCTGCACAACGCTGAAGTTCTTCTTTTTTCTTGCTACTCCCTGCACCGCGCCTATGGTAAGGGTATGCTCTCCTCCTAGAAGAAGCGGCAGTTTGCCTTCGGATAGGATAAGCTCCACTTCCCTTGCTATGCGCCTAGCCATGTTCTCTGGAGAACTAAGATCTGGAGCCATCTCGTCCATGGTATAAAATCCAAGCCCGCTAATATCTGCCCCGAGCTCATAGCTGTAGAGCTCCATGTTCCTGCTTGCTTCTATTATGGCTCTTGGTCCATCCCGTGTTCCGGATTTGTAGGTGACGGTGGCATCATAGGGTATGGGAAGTATCACAACCTTGGATTTTTTGTAGTCGATATCTTCGACCCCGAACATGTTGTATTTTGGCAGTGTATTTAGGGGCTGCATATACTTGAAATGGTGGCTTATCTATAAAAGGATGCGGGTGGCAATTTTTGGGCACTGTACTGCAATACGGTTGATGTCAACGTCAAAGAGAGATTGATGTATTTGGTGCCCGTATTATCTGGGACTTCCGCCATGGACCTAGATTGCAGTACATGATTAGGAGAATCTGAGAATTACTTTCTTCGCCCGAGCAAGACTGTTGCTATTATGATGATCGCTAGGGCGATTACAGCAACATATAGATATTCTGATCCGCTCGCGCCTTGCTGCTTTGGCTGCTGCTCCGTAGTAGTTGCAGTGCTAGGTGACGTTGTGGTACTTGTGTTCTGTGGTCCAATTACACGGCTGAAGTGAGACTGGAGGAAAGTCGTATTTGTGGGGTTGGACACCTTGAGGTGGAGCACTATGCCGCTGGTGTAGTTGTTTGCCTCCCTTGCATATATCGTTACATTGTAGAGCCCCGAGGAAGTGGCAGGATTTATGGACAGGGACACGTTTGCATTAAACGGGGTGGTTCCGTTATCCGGAGAAAATGTGACATTTATTCCCTGTGAGGCTAGTGAGCTGGAGCTGGTGGCATAAAGGCCTGCCCGCAAGGGACTTGTTACAAAGGAGGCCACATGCAGAGCGGTTTGGGCAGTAAATTGGGACTGGGATAGGCGTATTGGATAGTAATGACGCGGTGCGGTGGTGTTGCTGATGTTTGCCACAAATGAAACGTATAAGGATATGGAGAGGTTTGATTGTCCTGTTATGTTTATCCACATATTGCCGTGGCCCATAGGGCTGTTGGCTTGCGAAAGAGCTGGAACTGCTGTTAGCATCAACAGAAGAAATCCAATTGTACTTATTTTTAGCAACATGTTTGTACCTCAGGTGTTTGTGCATCCGGAGCTCGTTATTGGATAGTAAACCTCCGAGCAGTAAAGGTTAATTGGGGTTATGCAGGTGTCATACGAGCATTCGTGGTAGGCGCATGAGTCACATACGCACTGCTGGTAGCTCCCCTCCAATCCCGCTGGGCACGTTCCAGAGCTGTAGGTTGTGCTTATGGCGACACCCTGGCAGTTTGGCTCAGAGTAGTAGGTCTTAGTGCAGGTCGGCGTGCTGGTCTGCGACCACTGGTATGACTGCGGTGTGGGTATCGATGTTGTGCTTGTCGAGGAGGTGCTGGATGTGGATGTCGATGAGGTTGTGGAGGTTGAAGAAGTTGTAGATGTGCTCGATGTAGACGACGTTGTTGATGTTGAAGATGTGGAAGAAGTAGTGGAAGTAGATGATGTCGAGGTTGAGTAGAAGTTTGCCTGCTCTGTTATCGGGCCGTTAAGTGTAACTGAGGATGATGATGTTGTTGCAGAGGAGCTGCCGCTGCCAGTTCCTGTCCAGGAGCTAAAGAACCACCCTGTATTTGCTGATGCGCTTATTGGCTGCACTGCATT
>JAGWGI010000025.1 GCA_028867435.1 Microcaldota archaeon
CTGCCATTCTCCTCCATTACGACGTAACTTTTCCATTTTCCAAGGTCTATTGCTATGTTCATTTCTTCACCAATACAACAGCGCACCGCAAACTATTGACTTATTGCGGTGCTAGGTTGCGAGGATGAGAAATCAACATGTTATACGTTAAATGAGCAAAGCTTAATAAAAGGGCTTGCGTCATTCCATTTGTGATAATATGAAAAGTGCCATTAGGATAAAGCAGTTTAATATAGAAAGAAACAAAGTGCAGAATGGCACCGATCAAAAAGGGGAAGAGAAGATTTTTTTAAAGATTGTAAAAGCTGGTGTTTCAGAAATAGATAAACCTCACAAGCTTTCAGATTTAAGGAAGGTAGCAAGCGAAGTGGTCAAGTTTCTTGAAAACAGGGATAACATCAAGAATGGCAGGGGAGTAAAAATAAATATTGAAGTCAAGAACGGCACCAGGCATGAGATCTATACGATAGAAAATACACACGCAGAGCTCCCCAGACAAAGCGAAATCGTACTCAAGATGACAACGGTCATCACAGCAGAAAAAGACCCAAACTTCGACCTTTCCGAGGATTTAAAGACCACAAAGAAGCTATTTAAAGAAGACGCAAAACTCCTTTCAGAGCAGCTAAGAAACGCCAATACCGAGTAAACCACAAACCTAAAACTAGAGCTGGTCTATGCCGAACCTGCTGACTTCACTGCTCTCTCTACGCCGCCGATCTGCGAATCTGTCTTTATTCCATCAGTGTCAAAATGGGTCTCGCTTACCTTGTACTTCCTGCCTAGTTTCTCAATCATCTTCTTCTTGGAAACCGATCCTATACCAAACCTCCTGGTCAGTTTCGGTATCGAATAAAAGAAGGGAATATCCAGCTCAGAATCAATTATTTCGACCAGTTTGCTTGTGCCTCTATCGATGTTTTTTGGCATCAGCATTTTCATTTTCCGTATCAGAGCATGGTCGTATGTAGATCCTAACCAGAGCGGCCCGAAGAGCTGCGTCTCTGATTTGCAGTTTGCGCATCTGCCATCTAGCTTTGGAGCTATCCCATTCGAATAACCAAATGCTCTGCACTTGCTGCAGAAACTGCCGAATCCTGTCTGCTTGATGCTTTCTACCGCCTTGTCTGCGCCATGGTGCAGCACCAAGAATATTCTGATGTAATGCAGGTTTGCTATTGCTATTTTTACCTCAATGCCGAAATTGAACTGCGCAGCTATTCTTGAAACGAAATTTATGAGTATCCTGGTCCCGACTTCATGGCAGAGCTCGTTGTGCAATGGCTGCGACCCGTATGTTTTGATGCATGCAAGCGGACTCGCTCCACAGAGCACAGCGGTATCAGTCGCAGTAGCCATAAGCAACGTGTTGTCCTTCGCAGCCTTCATAAGGTCATAGATGTACGGCGCTGCGCTACCGAACGGATCAAGGTCTATCACATCGAAGCTTTCGTCTTCGGTATTGCAGAACTCTTGTATGCTTGTGTTTAGCACAGTTGCCTTTACCCCGTTCTTCTTGGCGTTAGCCTTTGCACTCAGATATGCACTCTTGTTTATGTCCAGCATCGTTATGTTCCCAGCGCCAGACTCCAGCGCATATCTTATGCCCCGTATTCCTGTCGCAGCTGTCGAATCAAGGAGCGAATATCTTTTTATCTCCATTGCCCTCAGGAAAGCGACCGATAAGTCCCTGAGCCCCGCCATCTTTGGATTATAGAACGCTGCGCCCTGCTCCACGCGCGCCTTACCCTCGCTTATCATCAATTCACTCTATTAGTCCATGCATCTTAAGTATCGAATCCATAAGGCCGTGCGCATAGGCTATGCTAGAAAATGATGTGTACAAATCCCCTTTCCTAAGCCATGCCCCAGAGTCGCTGGCATACATCTTTGCAAGCTCCACAATCTCTTTCTCCTTCCCCTCAAGTGTGATCCCTGAAATCCTCTTCAGGCTCGCATCGAACTTCCCTAGGTCTATCTCTATTCGCTCCTGTATCTCCACCATGGCAAAACCATTATGATTATCCCGGAATTGGTATTTAACCGTATCATTCCTGCAACTCGCAAAGATTTATTAAGAAGCCCGCAGAAATGGTATCGGAGAGATTATGGCTGACACTCAGGCAATGGACGCAGACACCGCAGCGTTCCTAAGAGAGATAGACAAAAGGTACTCAGACAAGTACACCCTGAGCATAAAGGACGCAATCCTGAGCCCAGAATCTGCCGTAAAGCTCTCAAATCCCCAGCAGACCATAAGCCAGATGAAAGATGATGTAAACGCGTATTTCGACTCGCTTCTAGGCGGCATGCAGGACGAGCAGCAGAAATTCAATGTGGAACTGGAGAACGCCACGAATTTGTATTCAAAGGTAAGCGAGATGATAAAGGGAAAGGCCGTTGCGGCCAGCCTGCCGCTCATAAATCCAATTACAATAGAGCGCAATGAGCAGCTTGAGGAGACAATCGTCATATCGCACACCGATTCCAGCATAGAGCCGCTCATACACAAGCTAGTTGGCATCTCAAACTACGTTGCCGACACTTCCACAAAATACAAGGAGTATACCATCGGTTCATGGCTATTCTCCGGGCAGAAGGTCTATACCTTGGCCATAAATCCTCCGGCAAGCCTGATACTTGGGATGGAGACTGCCAGGAACGAGATAATCCTTCGCCTTGACACAGTACTGCAGACGCTATAAGGCTGGGAAAATGAAGAGGATAATAGTAATAACTGGCACTCCAGGGGTCGGGAAGACCACGATCGCAAAAAAGCTTGGCAAACTTCTAAGCGGAGCCAGTATCTATAGCACCACAGACCTAGTGAACAAGAAAAAGCTCTACAGAGGCAGGGACAAGTTTGGGACAAAGCTCGTCGAGATGGCTGCGCTGCGAAGGGAGATAGAGAAGCTGATAAAATCAGACACGAACCAGTTGATCATATTCGAAGGCCACCTGCTTTGCGACATCAAGATAAGCCGCTCAATTGCGATAGTGCTCCGCGAGCACCTTGGCACTGTGAAAAAGAGGCTTGCAAAAAGGGGATATCCGATCCGGAAGATGCGCGACAATCTTGTCAGCGAAGCAACAGACTACTGCGGAGAGAAGTGTGCACAGAACTATGCAAGGTCCTACGAAGTGATGGCAGGCGATAAGAATGTGCTCAACAAGCTGCTTGCAATAATAAAGGGAAAGTCGGGCCCCATAGCATCAAAGGTGCGAATAAATCTCCTGGAGGAACTGGTTCCGATAATACAATCAGAGCGCAGATTGGCCCTCTGATTATATAACTAGTTTCGAGTTAAGCTCCGCGTATGCGCTTTCGGAGTATTCCTTTGGAACGGAGTTGACGTAGAGCTTCGCCTTCTTCAAGTTCACGTCCTTCCTGCTATCCAGCAGTTTTCCGCTTACCACCTCCTTCATGATCTGCTCGATGTTTTCGTACCGATTTGAATCAAGGACCCGTATCCTCTCTTTATCCATTACTATCCCTATCGCATCCTTGTGGGCCTTTACAAAAGAAGAGGCGGCATTGTAGTTATGCAAAACACTTGGTCCCTCAAATAGGCGCGTGCTTAGCCTTTGGTGCGGAGCGATGATCATTATGAATCCGTTTGACTTGTCAATCCATGCTGTGCTCAGGTAAACCTGAAAGCCAGCCCTCCTTACCTGATCGACAATTATCCCAGCTGCCTTGCTAAGCTGCGGCCAGACTACATCTTCACTCTTGCCAGGGACCCTGCCAACTATAAGATAGGATTCGAGATGGGATTTTTTCACCAGTTCCTGTATTTTCCTATGCGCGGTTGTGGATGAGAATCCCTGACCAAAGAAGATTTGTGCGCTCGGCTTAGATACGAACTCCCCTGCCACGAATACAAATCTTGCCAGAGACTCTAGAGAGACCCCCGCGGCAACGTTCCTATTCTTATCTACAGGATCAATGACTATGAACTCCGAATTGAACTTCTTGAAAACCTCCTTGTCCCCTTTTGCCTCCTTCTTTAGCGGGTCAATGTAGAGCGGCAGCCTAAAGCGCTGCGCCATCTCAAGCAGATTAGTAAGCGAGCCAAATGAAAATATGAGCAGCTCGCATAGATACCCTGAGAATCCCTTCACCTTTACCTCTGCGCCATAGATCAGGTGCATCTTGAGAAGGTACTTTAGCAGCCTTACCTCGTCTCTTTGCCTCTCACTCAAATGCGAGTTCATGAACTTTGTGTGCAGCGGAGTTCTGTCAACCGCGGTTGCAAGCTCCTCTATTTTGCTTATCTTGTATGCAGGCACAACATCGACCTTCATGCCAACATCGTCAAGGTGGAGCCTTGCATAAGGGTGCTCCGCGTACTTCACCTCGAATCTCTCTCCTTTCTTCTTGTTAACCATGCGCCTTGCAAAGCCCAGCCCCTGCTGCTCCATAATCTTCTCGGGAACCTTCTTGTCAAAGAGCATGAAAATGTCTATGTCTGAGTCGCCCCTTAGGTTCGTGCTCCTTGCAATCGAGCCTACGACCATAAGCTCGACACTCTTTGGCACAATCTTCTTTAGCCTGGCCATTATCCTGTTGGAGTTGGCAATCGTTGCCTGTACCTCCAGTTTGCTGGGCTTTATGTCCTTGAGAATGCGTGCGTATACTTTTTCTGCTTCCCTTGCCCTCTTAGCGTCCATAAGAACATCTTTGTGAACTAATAATTCAGCCTACTTTAGGCCTGCGTTCCTGCTTGTGCCCCCTTCTTGGGCTTTGCCTGCTTTTGCTGCTGTTCTATGTAGTCCTTTATCCCCTGCACGCCAAATGGTATGGGCATAGCAAAGCCCCTGTTCTCGGTCGGTATGAAGACCATGACGTTCTTTCCAGATATGCTTATCTCGTACATCATGTTTAGCGCCCTTAGCTGCATGGCGAGTGGATCCGTCTCGTACTTTCTCGATGCCTCAAGCATCTTGTCGGCTGCAAGGGATTCGCTCTCGGCAAGTATGACCCTTGCCTGCTTCTCCCTGTCTGAGGTGGCAACCCTTGCCATGGCGTTCTGCAGGTCATCAGGTATTGTAACATCCCTTATCTCAACAGATATTGCATCTATCCCCCAGCTGGTGACGCGCTCCTCTATTAGGTCCTGTATATCCTTGCCGATTATGTCCCTGCCGGCAAGCATAATCGAGAGCTCGCTCTTTCCTATTATATCCCTCATTGCTGTCTGCGATGCAAGAAGCACCGAGTCATAGTATGACTGGACGTTAAGTATTGCATTCTCAGGGTTCTTGACCTGCCAGAACAGTATTGCATCCACATCAACTGGGACGTTGTCCTTTGTGAGCGTCTTCTCAGCCTTGAAAGGAGTGCTTATCACCCTGATGTCTAGCGAGACAGGAGTAGACTCTATCAGCGGTATAATAAAGTATATCCCAGGACCTATAATCCCAACGTAGCGTCCGAACCTGAGCACAGCCATCCTGTTCCACTGGCTTATCACCCTAACTGAGAGCGCAAGGACTATTATCAGTGCGAAGAAAAATGCCACAGCTGTGCTTATAAATTCCACATTCGTGGCTGCCGCTGCAACAAGCGTAATTAGGATTATGATTATCACATCAACGATTAGTGCAGCGCCACCAGAATATGTGGACTTTATCTCAGTGCCGGCAGTATCGGCTCCTTTATCAGATGCCATTAAATCAAATCATTATCCATATCAAATTCTTTAAATCTATCATGTAATGGCGGGCTGCCAAGAAACGGCAGACCACCCAGATTTTCAGGGCAGAGGGGTCAAATGCAAATCATAAGCTATTTATTAGCGGGCAATCAAATATGTCCAATTGGGCTCTTGGCTCAGTAGTAGAGCGTCCCGTTCGCAACGGGAAGGTCGCGGGTGCGATTCCCGCAGAGTCCAAACCCCTCGATGTGAACGTCCAATAGATAATTAACTACATATCTGTTAGGCTATTAAAATCATATAGTATACTAGTAAAGATTTAAATAATATCACAATATAGAACAAACGGATGAAAAGGTAGCAATGCAGTATATCGCATTTGCAAGCCTTCTATGCAGGATGGTTGACAAATCTACAAAAGTCGAGCGGGTATAGTTTGTGCTATACTTTGTTAGCCTGAGCACTAATACTCTAAGAATATTCTTTTATACTCCAGTCTTCCAAGAATCTCATATAGGACGTGCTATATTTATATATTCTAACGTGGCATAAATACTATTTATCAATTAGTGTTTGGAATGGATGAAAAAATAAAGATAAAAATAATTCTGGGGACCATAAGGCAGGGGAGATTTGGGGAGAGGCCGGCGAACTGGATTTACGATCAAATAAAGAGCTGGGAGGGGGTAGATGTTGAGCTAGTAGACCTCAAAGACTACCCGATGCCGTTCTTCGACGCCCCAACGTCCCCTGCAATGATGAATATGCAGTATCCTAACCAGGTAGTGCAGAAATGGTCCGATAAGATAAAGCAGGCGGATGCATTCATAATCGTCTCCCCTGAGTACAATCACGGCTACTCCAGCGTCCTTAAGAACGCGATGGACTGGCTATTTCCGGAATGGGGCCGCAAACCAGTGGGATTTGTTGGCTATGGGAGCGCAAACGGGGCGCGGGCAATAGAACAGCTGCGCGGCGTGGCAATAGAGCTCAAGATGGTGCCAATAAGCAAGTCCATACATTTGAGCTGGGAGTTTATAATGAAAACCTGGAATGAGAAGGGCATCTCAAATGCCGAGCTGTTTGCACCGCTAAGAAACGGAGCTGGCACGGACCACCTTGCAGTCTTCATGGCAGATCTGCTCTGGACAGCAAGAGCGCTCAAGGCTGCAAGGCAGAGCGCTTAATACGGATTGCTTTAGATCTGAGGCATTGTCTAATCCGCTGCACTTTTATACCCTCATTGCATACATGTATGATTATATGGAAAAGGCAACGAAAAATGTGGATGCATACATCTCACAAGCCCCTAAAGAAACGCGGGCGAAGCTTAAGCAGGTCCGTTTGGCGATTAAAGGAACCGCACCTCATGCAATAGAAAGCATAAGTTACCAGATGCCATACTACGCCTTCAAAGGGGATCTCTCGTGGTCCAAGAGAAGCATTGTGTGGTTCGGCCTGCAGAGCAAACATATCGGTCTATACTTGCCGCCCCCTATCATAGCAGAGCACAAGAAGGAGTTAGCAGGCTATAAGACTACAAAATCTGCGGTACACCTCTCTCTTGACAAGAAGATACCCACATCCCTAATAAAGAAGCTGGTTAAGGCAAGAATTAGAATGGTTCAACGTGCAAAGACATCTAGAGCCTAAAATTAACGCAGCGAGCATCCCAGATCTTGCCAAATGGTTTGGCTTATCACTGCCAGTTTAAGATCAAGAAGCTAATACATGGCTACAGAAGAGTTGTGCCCCCCCCACAAACGATTTCAGGCACGACCCGACAAAAACGCCATAAGAGTAAAGGGCATAAAGGGATTTAACCACATCAAGGCAATGTATTATCTGGACAGGTGCATTTATGATAAAATACTATCTTGAAGAGCTTCTTGAACCAACAATCCTTTTTGGGATTTTTTCTGCACTTCTAGGACTCTCTGCTGCCCTTTACTACTCTCATTTCAATTGGCCTTTGGCAATCCTTGTGGTACTCGGGGTAGCCCTTGCCCACATCTCGGTAAATTTGGTAGATGATTATACAGATTACAAGAAAGGAATAGACAAAGAGACAATCAAGACAAAGTTCAGCGGCGGGAGCAAGGTCCTCTCAAGCGGCAAGATAAAGCCCAGAGCCCTGCTTGGCCTGGCAATTGCACTCGCATTGATGGCAGGAGCCATAGGGCTGTTCTTGCTATCAGTAAACATCATCCTGCTCCCGATAATTGTAATCGGCGCAATAACGATTTTCTTCTATGCCGCATACCTTGTCAGAGTGCCGTTCCTGGCAGAACCAATTACGGCGCTGAACTTTACGCTGATTTCTGTAGGGTCATTCATAGTTGCATATGGCTCCGGGGCAATGCTCCATAATGCACTTTTTGCGATGATCCCGGCAGGCATGATGGTCGGCATAATACTCATGCTAAACAGCATTCCAGACAAGTCTGTAGACAAGAAATACGGCAGGCGCAGCGGTGTTGTGATTCTTGGCACCAGAGAAAAGATTGCAGTATACTATCTTGCATGGGAAGCCGCCGCCTGCATCATCATACTTTATGGTATAATATCCCGGGCATTGCCGGCAACATTCCTCATAACCTTGCTAACAGTACCAATTGCATTAAAAGTGTATGGTGGCATACGTAATTACAAGAGCCCTGCACTGCATGAGAAAACAATGGGAACCGGAGCCCTATTCACCCTTGGATTCATCCTGCTCTGCTCGGTTTCGTATCTTCTGGCGATGGTAATATGAAGGCAATGGGATTTTACAAGTACGGGGGCCCTGAAGCCATAGAACCACTGGAAGTGGATGCACCAAAACCAGGAGACGGGGAGGTTGTTGTGAGGGTGGCCTGCACCTCTGTGAACAGGCTTGACATACTGGTCAGAAGCGGATACCATAACCTGAAGCTGAAAATGCCACACATACCCGGTACTGACATGGTGGGCAGGGTTGAGGAAATAGGGAAGAACGTAAGCACTGTAGCAGTAGGTGATCTGGTTATTTCAAACAATCTCTATGGCTGCGGGAAGTGCGGGCAGTGCCTTGGCAAGAACGAGGTCTTGTGCAGGGAGTGGACTGTCCCCGGCATGCATGTGTGGGGCGCTTATTCAGAGCTGGTCAAGCTGCCATCCTCCATAGTGGTGGAGGCGCCAAAAGATTACAGCGTAGACGAGCTTGGTTCAATGACACTAAACCTGCCTGTGATGTGGAGATGCATAAATACGCTTGCCATGGCGCGGAGAGGCGAGAGCATAGCCATACGCGCGGCTTCGGGAAACAGCGGTTTGTTTGCCGTTCTGATCTCCAAAGCGCTGGGACTTGAGGTTATAGCGCTCTCCAGAAGCGAGGATAAGCGAGAGAGGCTACTCAAGCTAGGGGCTGGGCATGTGATAGACCAGAATCTGGACAAAAATGAGCTGACCGGCAAAGTCCTAGAGGCCACAGGCGGAAAGGGCGCTGACATAGTGATAGATCCGCTTGGAGAAACGCTTGCAGATTCTGTGGCAATAGCAAGAAACGGTGGAAGGGTTGTTTCACTTGGGGTTCTTGGCGGAACGCAATCCACAATAGATGTCAAATCGCTCTATCTAAAAAATGTAAAAATAATTGGCATGCACAACACCAACATGCAGGATTTCATAGAAGCATTCGATTTTGCTTCCCAAAACAAGATAAAGCCGATTATCGCGCAGAGACTTCCAATGGGAAAGGCCAGGGAAGCCCAGGAGATACTGGCAAGAGGGGACTGTTTTGGCAAAATCGTGCTCAGTAATTGAAGTGTTAAGATGAAAATTAGGCTCATTGACCTGCCGTTTTTCCTATTGCCTCTACTCCTATGGCCAATCTCCTTTGTCCTCCTAAGGCCGATATTCATATACGCGATGTTTGTTTCTGGACTAATACTCGCTGTGCTATCCATTGCAAGATACGGGAAATACATATACTGGAAGGGCAGGCAAAGTGTACTTGCAACAATAGCCATCGGTGCCTGTGCCGCACTGCTGCTATACACCCTGTTTCTGGCCGGATACTATGTCTCTCCGCTGATAGGGATAAAAACATCAGTCCTAAACGTCTACTCGATGATATATTCGCAGCAATCTAACTATGTTCTACTTCCGCTTCTTGCCTTCATCGGAATCTTTGAGGAGGTGTACTGGAGGGGAGCACTGCAGGGATTCGCTGGCAAAAAGACCAAACTCTTTGCAAAGTTCCCATGGGCTGCATCTATTATCTACTACTCATGCGTTCATCTGCTGACAGGCAATCCTGTGCTTGCACTCGCCGCCTTCATTGTGGGCATCACTACCAGCCTTGTGGCAAATAGGTACGGCATACTATGTTCGATGATAACTCACATCGTCTGGATAGAGGCGATAATAGTCTTCCTGCCTGTATCTAGCATAATATAGGGATTTTCATGAGCGAGCGAATAAATCATATCTTCTCCAAAATCTACAGGCAGTACGATTTCATGAATCATTTCTACAGCATGGGCATAGACATCTCATGGCGCAAGAGTGCCGCCTTGAAGGCGATAATCCCAAAGAAGTCCTTTAGGGTCCTTGACGTAGCAACAGGGACAGGCGATCTGGCAATAGATATTGCACGGCAAGCATCAAAGGAAAGGAAGGAGGTTAGCATAGTGGGCATGGATTTCAACAAAAAAATGCTTGAAGTTGCGAAAAGGAAAATAGACAAACGGAATTTTGGTAATATACGAGTGGAACTTGGCGATGCGCTCAAAATGCGGTATCCCTCCGGCAGCTTCGATGTCCTGGTGAGCGGCTTTGTACTCAGGAATGTTGATGACCTAGACATCTTCGCAAGGCAGATATACAGGGTGCTCAAAAAGAACGGCCGCATCGTGCTGCTTGACATGGCAAGGCCAGATAACCCAGCGCAGCTTTTCATATTCAACACCTACTTTGGCCTCATGCGCCTAGCCGCAATGTTTGCGGACAAGGAGGCATATGACTGGCTTGTCTACAGCATAGGCAAATTCGACAAGAAAGCATGCATACTCAAGATAAAACGCGCAGGGTTTAGGAACGTGAGAATTGAAAGCCTAAGGTCCGGGGTTGCATTCCTGATAACTGCAGAGAAATAATTATTTTGGGCCAAGCATTATCTGGTCTGTGTAAGTATCGAAAATATCTGCAAGCCTGCCCCTTCCAAGTCTCTTCCTGGCCCTTATCACATACCTGTTGTTGATTGCAATAGCCTCCTCTATCGCCTTCCTTGTGCTCAAGCCTGAACTGTGAAGGGTCGCGACGATGTTTGGCCTGAACTTCTCGCTTCCCCCGCCATTGCGCTTGTCTCTTTGCATGAAGTCCATCACATCATCGCGTATCTGGAATGCTATTCCCAAATCCATTCCAAAGCCAGCCATAATTTTTACCCGCCCGTCGCTTGAATGTATTGCAGGAGCGCTGCATGAGGCGCTTATCAGCGATGCGGATTTGAGTCGAGCTATCTTCATGTAGGTTTCAATGTCGGGAGTTTTGCGCTCCCTTTGAAAATAGCTATCTAGACTCTCTCCTGCGCACATTTCCATTGCGGACCTAGATATCGCTGACATTACATTGCCCCCATAGGCGCTTGCAAGCATCACTGCCTTGGCTATCAGTGCATCACCAGCAACTATCGCGCTCTGAATCCCATACTTGGAACTGACTGTCTGCTTCCCACGTCTTATCCTGTCGCCATCTATTATGTCATCATGTATAAGGGATGATGTGTGCATAAGCTCTACAGAAATTGCAAGATCCACATACTTCCCCGCCTGTTTTCCTATTGCATGAGCGCTGCAGAGCACAAGCGCCGGCCTGACAAGCTTGCCAGGACTGGAGAGTAAATATCTGGATGGATCCGAAAGCGCAGGTACCAGAAAGTCTTCTGTACCCAGCAACCTTATCCTCCGCAGCGTCTCCCTAAGTTCGTCCCTCACATTAACCGGAAGTTTCGCAGGCACCTTATCTTTTCCCATAGAATCTACTGAATTGGTTATCAACAATGCAATCTAAAGAATATAAATTGCTCTGGTGTCAATTTCATAAAAAACTATGGATAACTTCTCCTTATTTTTATTATCGAGCAATTGTCAGCAGCCCCAAATGCGTTTGCATATATACCGAACATGAAGTCATCAGCATTGTGGGTCTTTCTTCCGCCAGAGGAATCCGCAACTGGGTCGTTGACATAGATCATTTTTCTATCAATCCCGGTTACGACATTGAAGTGGGAATTGAATCTGGGCTTGTGCCATCTCAGGAATTTGGAGGTGAGGGGCACAATTGTCGGTCTTCCTGCCCTTATCTCACCCTCGATGTCAGATTTGGAGGGGATCCTTATCCGTATCCTACCCCCCAGCCTCAGGTACTCAATGTAATATTTGCATGCGAGCTTGTTGTCCCTCTTATCGAGTTTTTTGCGAAGTTCTGAGAATCTTTTTATTAGCTGCACTTTGCTAAGGCCCTTCCTGTCTCGATTTGTGAATATGAACGGGTTGAAAGTCACTATTTGCACGTCAAAGCCGTTCTTTATGAAAAAGGATCCTAGTTGCGGGGAGAAAGTGCCGATTTTTCCATGAACTCTAACCCGCTTCTTGATCTGGGCTATGCTCCTCTCTATTCCATAATACGAAAGCATCATCTTTGCGCATGCAGGTCCACAGTCGTATGACTTGTAATCCTGCCTAAATAGGGTCTTGTAGAAATCCTCGGATACTAGTGTGAACCGAAGGATTTTACACCTTCGGTTCGATTTTTGGTCAAGGCTGACCACCATGACCAACAATATGAGGGAGTCGAAGTATAAGAGGTTTATTGACCTCTGCATGATACCTGTGA
>JAGWGI010000046.1 GCA_028867435.1 Microcaldota archaeon
CGCAAATGCGGTGAAGAATGCGATTGATATTATTAGCGCAGAGATTGTGGACTTGGTGATGCGCGGCCTGAAGAATTCAGATAGGTCCTTCCTTGCATAGAAAGCGGATGCAACGAGGGAGATTAGGGTTGCAGCAAGAACTGTAGTAAAGATGAAACCCAGTAGCATAAAACCAACGATTTGCGCTTTATTCAATAGATATGCCGGATAGGATTATAAACAATGGCACATTTACAACTTGCCAGGGCGTTTTGTCTTAATCGTACACTTCTACCCTGTGTTCAAACCTTAATAGAATTAGAGTTGTTCCTTGTATTTGATAGATTAGCCTATAGGGCCTAATCCTAATTGTTCTCTCTCCCTTTAGGCTGTACATTAGTGGTTTTCCGAGGCGAGGGTTTTCGCGAATTCGCTTAACCTCAGTACCTATTCTTTGCTTAAATTTTCTATCCCTTAATTTCTTTACATCCTTTTCGAACTTTTCGGTAAGTATTATGCGTTCTATTACCATTTATCCAACTCGCGGGAGAACTCGTCAGGCTTCAGGACCTTATACCTGCCGTGTTCTATGTCTTTCCATGCTTCTTCGACTCCCTTGAGGGTTTTAAGATCGGCTTTGCTTATATTTGGATCCAATTTTTTCATCACGATCATTGATTTCTTTGAAGTTACCATGAAAAAGCTACCTTTTTGTATTTTGAGCTTCTTTCTGATATTTTCAGGTATTACTATCTGGCCTTTAGAGCTAGCTTTAGTTATTTCAATAGTCTCAGTTTCCATAATAGTAAGATATTCTTACTTATATAAAAACTTTTCTATAGTTTTAGACATAAGAATAAGACAAAACTTCACTTTCCGGAAGTTTTGTTAGTTACCGCAGGGACATAATAGAGATTGGTTACGAACGGAGAGGCGAATGACGCAGCTGTTGAGCTGTAATTCGTGAGCTGAGGGGCTAGCACTAGCTGCCAGGAGCCGGTGCAGCTGTCAAGAGGGTTGGGGTTGTACCTGGGGAGGAGGACGTATGCTCCTGATGGGATTCCGGTGCAGTTGGTGGCGCCATCATAGTCGTACCAGAACCTCTGGGTGTTGTTAAAGTGCATGAAGGTGGTCAGGTCCCCATAACCCGGATCTAGATAGATCTGGGTGGTGTTTGGCAGCTTGTTTAGGTAATCTGCAGCCTGCAGCTGCGGGTAGCGCTCTGCCGATGCCACATTGTGCTGGAAGACGATTATCTGAAGGGAGGTGTAGAGCAGGAAGGCCAGTACAACAGCTGAGAGACTTATCTTGATGTACCTCTCCTCCTTGTCTGATGAGGATGTGACGAATTTGACGAAAGCTGCTGAGATCAGTAGTGTTAGAGGTGCTGCAATCATCGCAAGATACCTATCCAGTCTATGGGATAGGACATAGCTGAAAGGGCTTATGCTGAAGTGCTGCGGCCCGAACTCCAGATAGAGCATGCCTACCACAATCCATAGGATTGGCAGGTAGGAGTGCTTATCCCTCTTTACGATCAGATACGCGGCCGCGATTATGAGCAGGTAGAAGAAGAACCCTGTAGTATTCCCTCCAGACGTATCGCTGCTGAGCAGGTTCAGGCCTGCGTTGTTGTAGGGGAACATGACTCCCGGATAGAAGCTCAGGGCTTCTCCTAGGGGGAGCGGGATAAGGTCAGGCCTATAGGTCTGGCTGTAGTATTTTGCGTTTGCTGTGAAGGTGATAAGGGGCGCCTTGGCGTTTATGTAGTTGAACAGAAGGGTTGCCCCAAGGGCGATCAGAAACCCGGCCACAAGGAAGAGGGTCACCTTGTTTATTGAGATCTTCCTCCTGAGCAGCTCGATCAGTAGGTAGACCGCAAGGATCACCCATAGTATGAACCCTTGGGGAGTGGTGAGGGGGGCAGCCATTGCGGCTGCGCCGGAAACGAAGTACCATGCCCTCGACTTTCCCTTCATGCCCTTTATCAGCGCGTAGATGCACAGGTTCACGAAGAGCATCATAGGGATGTTGTCGCTCATTGTCGTAGAATAGATGGCGATTAGAGGGAAGAAGGAGAATAGGAAGGAGGCAAGGAGCCCAACGTACTCGTTGTATATCTCCTTGCCTATCAGGAAGACGAGCACCGCTGAGAGCGCAAATGAGGTTATGCCCCATGCTGCGCTGGATAGCACCCCTGCGCCGAAGAGGAAGTAGAACAGCCCTATGGGAAGTATGTTCAGGATCCTGAGGGTGAGTATGTCACCTGCGGTCTGCATGAACGTGCCGATCGAGACATAGTGCGCACTGAAGGAGTATGATACGTCATCCCCCATATGGCTTGGGCCAATCGCAAATGCCACCCCATATCCAATCGCATACAGAACAATCAGGGAGAGCATCCCATAAACGATCAGTTTTTTCCTCTGTTCATGGGGTTTCTCTTTATGGGACATCAAATCAGTGCTTCTTGCTCCAGACGAAATAGTATGGGTAGTAGAAGGTATAAGATGCGTGGATGGCGCTCTTGAGCAGCACCTCAGCAGGTGAGCTCTTCTTCATGAACCCCTTCTCGCCCCTAAGGAACATCTTTATGTCT
>JAGWGI010000007.1 GCA_028867435.1 Microcaldota archaeon
ATTGTTTCACGTCGGTTACTGAACATCGGCGCCGGTTACGACCCGGCGCACACAGTAACCAATTGAGAAATCCTATTTTAACCAAGAAAAAGGTATCGTAGCGAAGCCACACCCCACCCTAAAGGGTGCGGATTACTGAAGATTTAAAGATGGAAAAACAATAGAATGCGATCTAATGGGCATGGCAGAGCTGCGGGGAGAGAAGAGGATAGTAAAGGACATTCTCAAAAAGAATGCCAGGGATATAGACCTTCTGAAGATGGATCCCGTGTCACTGGCAAGGGAGATATCCCAGGTAGCTAGCTCTTCCAAGGGCTTTGTTTCGGAGATGGAGAGCCTCTCTAGAGAATACACCATGGCCTCAGTAATAAAAAGCACTATAATTAGGAGCATGGCGTACGGATATTGCTTCTCGTATGAGATAAAGTCAGAATCAGTATTCTCACCGCTGACGCTGCACGCCTGCCCTAGCAACCTGACCACCCAAACGGTGATATACATGGCAGCTGCATTACAAAGCGGGAAACAGACGGTCCAGCGGATTGAGAAAAGCGGGGATAGTGACACATTGATAGGATCTTTGCTCTTGGTGGGCTTTCTTGCTTCCAATAAGATAATAGATATCAATTTTGAGTCTATCAAACTGGAGGCCGAAATGTCTGTTAATGTTATGGGGACACTCAAGGAAAAATGCATTTCGCCGATGGAGCTACTTGAAACCGCAAGGCAGATAAGGGGGAGTAAGATTGGTCCGCACATACAAGGGCGAATGAGTAGGGTCATGACAGAATCCGCACTAGCCACTGCGATCCTAGGAGAGGAGGCAAATGTGCCAATTACCTGGATGAGGGACTTTTTCAAGGCTATAGAAAAAGAGATGATGCTGCCTGTTATGCTAAAATACGGAGTTGTGAGTGGAAGGGAGGAGCTGGAGAGGCTGTTTGAAAGCTACGAGGGAGCTGCAAACAAGCTGCTTGGGATTTAGACTACTGGCGAAGTGTTGCTCGATAGCATTTTGCTTTCAGGTGGGGTATAGTGCACAGGGACACGATAGTTTATTAATATATTATCTCTTATCAATATTGAAGAATAGGTGTTGATTTGAGAGGAAAGGACACATTAGTAAACTGCGACCAATGCGGAAGGAGCGTCCCAAGGACAAAGGCTGTTGCATACGAGAAGCGTATCAGCTTCGGAACAGAGATGCACAATGCCAACGACATTAGGTTCCTCACCAGCAGGAAGATCTACTACTGCATAAGCTGTGCGAAGCACAGGGGAATTTTCGAGAAGAAGAAGGAGCAGGCCGAGAGGGCTGCGCATCGATTCGATTGATGGTTGAGACATGGCCACGGACATTGATGAACTCTTGATTTTCAAGCTGCGGGGGATGGAGAAGCCCAAGAAGCAGCAGAAAGCAGAGGAGGCAAAGCCTGCCAAGAAGGAGGAGATAAAACAGCAGCAAAGGCCAGAGCCGCAGATTGCTACCAAGCCTGCAGGTGTGCAAAAACCAGAGACGGCTGCAAGTAGGCCGCCTGAATACAAGCCGATTTTCAGCAGCATTGCCCAGCAAAAGCCGGTGCAGCCCCAGAAGCCCCCAGTACTGGACATTGAAAAACCAGCACAGGCAAAGCCAGGGCAGCCTGAGAGGTTTGTAGTCATACCAAAGGAGGAGCCTGCAGCGCAGAAGAAGCCATATTTTGGCGAGATGTTTACAAAGCCGCAGGCTGCGGCAGTGCCAGCAAGGAAGAGCGAGGAAGAGGTACTGGTCGAGAGCATGAAGAGGAAAGGCGTCATCGCCGAGCCTGAGGCAGCAGCGCCGACGTTTTCTGGCAAGCCCCTGAGCGGCAAGGAGAGCATGCAGGCAGCAAAGGGAAGGACGTGCACAAACCACCCCTGGAGGGGCGCTTATGCGGTGTGCGACTTCTGCAGGAGGCCTTTTTGCTATGCCGACCTGATAGAATACGGCAAGCATTTTTACTGCCTTGAGGACATAGACAGGGCCACTTCTGGGGCTGCAAGGGAGAAGATAGGCGCGAATGCTTTTACGAAGATCGCAGGCTTTGTCTTCATAGCCAACTCGCTCATACTGCTCTACTTCACAATGCCCCAGCTCGAGTTCATCTGGGCGAGCGCCAGCAAGATTAGCTCCTCTGCCCTGCTAGCTGCCATATGGGGCAACTACAGCGTGCCTCTGCTTAATGCTGTGCTTGCTGTGGTGGGGATGCTGGCTGCGATACTGCTCTTCATCACCGAAGACGAGCGTGCAATGTACCTTGCCGGCCTTGTCGCGGCCTTATTCTTGATAGGGATTAGCTATGAATACCTAAACAGCTACCTTTACTACACACTGCTGGTCAGCGTGATAGCACTGGTTGAAATTGTGCTGCTCACATACGGGAGGGTTAGCGCAGTCACTACCTCGTATTCTACAGACCTTGGACCTCCGGACATCGAATGGCCAAGGCTGGAGACGTTTTAGGCGTTAGTTTATGGGAAACGAAACCATGTATTATGTATTTTAAGGCGTATGCGAACTACTAAAATAGATCGAATAGGTAAATCAATATGAAACAAATCGTGAACGAGGAAGCAGGGAAGGCGTTGGAGAAGAAGAGGGCTTTTCAGAATGCGGAAACTGGCCTAAGAAGCAAGACTTTGGAGTATTTTGGTTCTGGGAAAAGCGATACAGTTCGCAAGGCTCTCACTAGGATATTCAAGGAGTACGTTGAGCTCAGGAAGACGCTTAACGGAAAGATTGAGATGCCCTCTAGGCCATCAATCGGGTTTAACGAATATGGAGAAACCCTGACCGAGCTACAAACCTACGACAAGGAGAAGGGAGAGGTTACGTACGCGATGGTGCTAAAAAAGGCTGGTGACGCATGGCTTGGGATAAGCATGAGCTCGACTACGAAACCCGAAGTAGTAAACATAAGCGAGGATGTGGGAAGGATCACTTCCATTATTGATGCAATAAAGACAGGCAGCAAGCCGCTCAAAGAGCTCAAGCACATAGAGCCTCAGGTAGTCGGGATTGCGGTAGTGGAAAGCAGGGAGGAAGAAGGCAGCCCGTACAACTGGAAGGAGATACTGCACAGTTAGAGGGTAATTAGTTATATCTGGAGAGTTTGCCGCTGCGGCCAAATAGGCCGCGATTATTTTTGAATAGAATTGCGGCCATGCCAGCTTGCCTTGCTGCATCTGCGTTCTTTTTCTTATCATCAACAAAAAGTATCTCTGATGGCCTAAGCCCCAATTTTTTGATGGCATGCTTGTATATCCTGGGATCCGGTTTTATGAGCTTTAGGTAGCATGAGACAATCTTGCAATCAAAGTATGGAAAGCCCATCAATTTTAGCGCCACCTTGTACTCCATGTAACCAGCGTTGGTGAGGAATGCCAGTTTATATCTTTTGCGCAGCACCATTAGGCGTCTTAGCAGGGGCTTGTTTGGCTTGGCGCTGGACTTGAAGAACTGTGGATAGTTAACTCTGTTTCGCTGTATTACAAGGCGCTTTGAGATCAGGTACTCAAACTGACCGGCTCTGATTAGCCCTGCGTCAATTTTATCCTCCAGCGGCGAGACTATGCGATTGACAGTGCGAAGACCTTTGCCGCTGGTCGCTGACAGGTATTTGCGATAGCTGTTGATATCATAGTGTACCAGCACCCCAAATACATCGAAAAGCAGGCACTTTATCATGCTACTAACCCTTTTGGGGGCATCTGGACATGGCTCACTTGAATCTTATGGTGTCAAGGTCCATTGGCGCCCTTGCCTCTATCCTCAGCCTGTTGCCTATCCCACGAGCCAGATCCTCGCACTTGGATTCCTCCCCGTGCATTGTGAACACCTTCTTTGGCGTAGGCCTTATGTTCTCAACAAAACTCATCAGCTGCCTGCGGTCGCTGTGCCCAGAGAATCCCTCAACTGTTGCAACCTGCATGTTTACCTTGAAGTTCTGCAGCTTGCCGTTCTCGCCTGGGAGCGGTATCTCCTTGGTGCCGAACTGTATCCTCCTTCCAAGCGATGATGCACTGTTGTATCCGACAAATAGTATCGAGTTCTTAGGATCCTCCGAGAGCTCCTTGAAGTACTCGAGGCTCACCCCGCCGTTCATCATTCCGCCGCTTGCAAGTATTATTGCAGGACCCCTGTCCACTATCTCACTCCTCTCTCCTTTTGCCACCTCGAAAATCTCGCTCTCAAACGGCGAGCGGTTGCTTAGGATCCTGTGCTGCAAATTTGCCTTTAGGTACTCGGGGTACGCGGTGTGTATCGCGCTTGCCTCGAGGAGCATTCCGTCCAGATATATCGGGGCATCAAGCTTGTACTTTGGGTTGTTTGCAAAGAATGCCTCGAGTATGAGCATCATCTCCTGCGATCTTCCGACTGCAAAGAGGGGTATTAGCACCTTTCCCCCGTTGTCAACGGCGCGCTTTATCGTGTTCACAAGGTTTATCTCGGCCTCCTGCCTGTTTGCAGTTATGTCGTTTTGCGCCCCGTACGTGCTCTCCACGAAGAGCGCATCTATCCTAGGGTACTTTGTATCTGCAGGGTCTAGTAGCCTTGTGAAGCCGAACTTTAGGTCCCCGCTGTGCACTATGTTGTACATCCCCTCCCCTATGTGCAAATGCACAGTGCTGCTGCCCAGAATGTGGCCGGCGTTGTGATACGTGAGCTTTATCTCGTCGGTGACGTTGGTCACCTCATGGTAGTCCCGGGTTATCATGTGTGAGAGCATCTTCCTTACGTCCTTCTCTTCGTAGAGTGGCGTACCTCCGCTTCTCTGCACCAGCTTTAGGTAGTCGAAGAGCAAAAGGGCAACCAGGTCCCTTGTTGGAGGAGTGCAGTATACGGGCCCTTCGTAGCCGAACTTGAAGAGGTATGGGACAAACCCGGTGTGGTCCATGTGCGCGTGCGTTAGCACCACTGCGTCTATGTCGTTTATCGTTATGTTCGCGCTGTCAAGGTACGGGAACGCCTTGTTCTCGTCGCTGCCTGCGTTTGCGTCGAGCCCTTTTATCGACGGTTCTGGGCTCAGCCCGCAGTCTATTAGTATCTTTGAATGGTTGGTCTCAAGAAGCAGGGAGCTCCTTCCCACCTCCTTGAATCCACCAAGGGCGGTGGCCTTTATCCACTCGCTCTTTGAGATAGTCCGATTTATCCTCTTGCCCACGTTCGTGAGGAACTTCTTGCGAAAATCGCTCTCCTTGAGCAGCATCTGCCTGACGCCCTTTATAACGTCGCTGTTCATGGTCGGTATCCTAAAGACCCTCGGAACCCACCTGGTGTCTATCACTATGCTCTTTAGAGTGGATCCCCCCTTTCCGATCACAAGCCCTGGCTTTAGCGCCTCGAGGTAGACCTCGCTGAACTCAGGGACAAAGCGTATGCCCTCCTCGTTTATGCCGGCCTCCTTTGGAACTATCGCGATTATCCTTGCCTTTGCCTCCTCAGGCTCCATCAGCCTGGAGGCTTCGCTGCGGATTATGAGCTTTTTCTTTACCATCGCGCTGATTCCCTTGACTATGTTCTCGTCGCTGAAAATGTATGCTATGTCCCTAACATAGATTGCTATGTCCGGGCCCTCAAACTCGGCCTTTATGAAACCTGCTTGCGACGGTATCCTCTCTTCTATCACCGCCAATATGCTTCTAGTGCCTTCCTGCTTCTCTTTTTGTTCATCCTTCAAAGAATCACTGGTTAAGGTTGCTGAAATAGTCTACGGCGCCTGCGATTTGGCGCCCTTTTGCCGCTTGCAGCGATGTGGCTCTCTTATTGGTAATCAAGAAACCAGACCATGTCGAATCGAAATCTGGAGCTCACTTTGAAATGCCTTCTATCTCCTCTGCCGAGAGCTCCTTGTAGCCCGACTTGGTGATCTGCACTATGTGTATTGCGTCGCCTGTGGCAGTATCCCTCTTCATTGCTATCTTGAGTGCCTTCACCACGTGCTTGCTTATCTCCTGCACCGACTTCTCCTTCTTGTAGATGTCTTCAAGGTAGCCTAGCGCCACAGGAGAGCCGCTTCCTGTTGAGGTAAACTTTGACTCGAAGATGTATCCGCCGAACGGATCTAGGCTGTATAGCTCTGGGACTCCGTTGTTCATCCCCCCAACTAGAAGCTGGACCATGAAAGGCATCATCTTGTTCTCCTGAAGCAGTATCGAGAGCAGCGAAGTGGCGGATGTCGGTGAAAGAGGCTTTCCCTCGTTCATCTTGTAGAGCTCGTTTTGCGCCTTGAGCACCTTTATCAAATACTCGGCGTCGCCCACTCCGCCTGCTATAGTCATGCCAAGATTCTGGTCGATCCTGTTGACCTTGACCGCCTCGTTGCTTGCAAGGAAGGTATCCATGCTGGCGCGTGAGTCCGCACCCAGAACTATCCCGTCGCTGCACACCACTCCAACTGTCGTTGTCCCCTTCATGATTCTCTCTGAGATGTCCTTATAGTCCATCAATTACACCTAAGTTTTAAATGAATAAAAGAAGTAAAAAATTTAAAATTAAACTCCCGCTTATATTACTAAGCTACCATTACCTATAAAAGGTTTATTATTGTCTATTGACTCTGCGTATGCGAAGGTCCTGTAAACCTTTGTTATCTTTACGCGATAGCTCTTCCCGATCCTGGTCTTGGTGTTTCTCACGAAGACGATCAGGTTGTTTATCTTGCCTATGCCTTCGCCATGCGGGTTCTTTGCCGCCACTTTCACTTCGTACGTCTCCCCTTCGCTTAGGTTCTCTTCCATTTCTACCACTCCCAATTTCTTTTCGCAGCTGCACTTCCCATCTTAAACTGCGACGATACTAGATAATTGGGGGGAGTATTTAAGGGAAATCTCCAACATTGACAGATGACGTAGTGCCGAATGCCGCAGACAACCTCGCAGACAACCTGTTTATTTCCTTGTAGTTATTGTTATGTTGTTTATTCCGAAATTCAGGTAAGTGCTATTGAATCCTGGCACTGTTGCGTTCTGCGAATAGAAGAAGAGCTGGTTGAGCCCGGGGATTAGTGTGAGGTTTAGCAGGTAGTGATTTATGCCCCCAGTTGCGCTCATGTTGGCCACAAGGTTTGATGCCGAGTTTTCATAGAGCAGTATGGGCTTGCCTGTATACGAGCCTGCGTTGAGCTGCATGGTTATGCGAGTCTTGTTGGCCGGGGCGTAGATGTAGAGTGCCCTCACATTCGGCCCCCACCACAGATTCGCGATTGTGGAGTTGCATAGCGATGCAGAGCTGCAGAACGAATACCCCGGGAACCATGTATCGGAAGTGTAGGCCACAATGGCCTTTCCTACGTGCGAGGTAGCGTTGAAGGCGTCGAACACTATGGTCGCGTTGTCCTGGTATACGGGCTGGCCAAATAGGTCAAGCAGGTATGTACCCAGCTGCTCTAGCTCGGACTTGCTGTATGCCTGCCTTATTATAGAGACGAACCCCACTTTGTAGCTGGCCAGCCAGAAGAGGGTCACGTTGCTTGAGTTCTCTAGGATTGGCGAGGGGTAGACTAGGCCCTGCCCTCCTTCGAGATAGCTTGCCGCCACAGCAAGGGGCAGCGTTATCGAGGGCAGCAGCTCTGTCTCGTTCACCCTTGAGGTGTACCCTGTTATCATGGGCCTTTGCGTAGCGGTCTGGTAGTACATACCCTGGCCCAAATAAAGGTTGGGCTGGATGCCGCTGGAGTTCTGTATGGCAGGCAGCACAAGAGTGGTGAAACCCGAAGACAGATTCCCGATCTCATAGTACACCTTTGGTATCTGGACATTTAGGAAATGGGCGTTTATGAAGTGTGAAGTCAGTGGAACGCCAGCATATTCTACCAGTATGAGAATCGAGATTATTGCGGCGTAGTAGGTTATGGCATGCTTTGCATTCGCCCGGCTGCTTGCCTTGCGGGAGTCGGCGATCTCCCTGAAGCCGTAGGCCGCAAGTATTGCAAGAACCAGTGTTACTATCATGTCGAACCTGCCAGGCTCCCTGATTATGTTGAAGAAGGGAATCGCCCTGTACACCAGATATATGCCAGGTATCCCACTAGAGGTGAGAGCGCCTAGCTGCAGGTACGGACCAAGGGCAAGCCATCCGAAGATCACTAGTATGACGGCCCAGACTAGGGTGTTTGAGAGCCTGTTCTTCTTCCAGTCATGGAAGAGCGCGATCAGCGCAAGTGCAATAGCAACATATCCCAGATACGAGACCCGTTCGGTCGGATCCGCAGAATATATAGATGAGTACGAGCCGGCTGGCCCTGTCAAGAAGTTGTTGAATGGGCTGGGGAGCAAAAAAGAGGATATCGGATCGCTCCAGAGCATGTTGTGCGGGATGTCGTTTAGCTGCGCGGCGGCATGCAAACCTTGGCTGCCTAAAAGTGCGCTAATAGTTGGTATCAGGAAAGGGGAGCCTATCACCAGTACCAGTATTATCATTGCGGCCAGATTTATCGCAAAGCGCGTGCTTAGGATTTCGCTTCGCCTTGCCTTGTCTATCGCATAGATGAGCAGCAAAAAGAAGACAAAAACGCTACTTATTATTCCCTGCTCTGGGTCTCCGAAGAAGATCACTAGCACAAAGCTTATAGCGGCAAGTAGCGAGTACAATATCTTCTTCTCTCTTATCATAATCAGGAAGAAGAGCAAAAAGAGCGGAAGGAATTCTATGCTGGTCCAGTTAAGGTGGCTGAAGGATTGCGCAAGGTGCATGGGGCTGAATGCGAAGATTATACCAGCTATGAAGGCTGCGTACTTGTTCTTGACAAGATAGTCGGCGAGCAAAAACATGAAGAATCCGGAGAGCATGAAGTCTGTGAAGAAGACCATGTTGTATCCAAAACCCAGCCCGTTGCCCCCGAATGCGCGGCCTATCGCCTGGAACGGGGCGCTGAAATACGCAGCGAGCGGCGAGAGGGTCTGGGTTGCAAGGTTTGCCCCAACCGGATAGTATAGCATTGTAGTCGAATAGATTGAGGTGTGAAGAGTAAAGGTTGCGAAGTTCACCCACCACAGGTTCCAGAGCGTCTGGTACACGTCTCCAGCTCCGTTGACAACGACGTTTGCAAGGTTCGAGGTCACTGGCCAGAACACGATCATTGCAAGGATAAGGTAGATTGCAAGGGCCGGTATGTACTCCGCAAAGTACTTGCTAATCGCTACTGGGTCAATCAATGCCTTTTTGTGCGAATGGCTGGCAGCATGCTCGTGGTGCGGCTGCTGCGCGGCGTGATGACCATGGTGCTCCTGTGCAGCGTTGTGCTCGTGGTGCCATTCGTGTTCGTTGTGCTTTTGAGCGTGCTCTTCATCCATGCCAATCAGTGCTTTGCAGATAGTCCTTTAGATCCAAGTTAGAGAATCTATTTAATTTGAGTATGTTATACAATTATAAAAATATTTAAACCCGACAGGAGTGGTTATGGCATTTGAGAAGGAGTCAATAGGAAGGAGGGCAACAAGAACGTTCTTTGCCAGCGTCACTGGCAAGGTTTTGGCCTTGATAATAACTACCGTTACACTCATAGCAGTCGCAAGGCTTCTTGGGCCAAGCAGCTACGGAGTCTACACTGTCGCCATAGGCTATTCTGCGCTCATAGGCGCTGTGGCGCAGTTCGGCATAGCCTCGTATTTTGACAGGAACATCTCCTATATGAGCTACAAGCGCGACGCCAAGGGGATGGGCCAGGTGATAGGCAACGGCTATGTGATAATAATAGCGATCGCCATAGTACTTATGTCGGTGGGGATTGCACTCAGCGGCTATCTGCCAGGAACCCTGCTCTCAAATTCCGGAATCAAGCAGCTCACCTTGATACTAGTCTCGGTAGACCTTTTCTTTACCACAATCTGGGGCGCCTCTTACTCGGCACTTATTGGCTTTGGAAAGGGGAGAAATGCCTCTATTGACCTTGTGCTTTTAGGTTCTGTGCAGCTAATCGTCGGAGTGGGACTTATATATCAAGGATTCGGAGTCAACGGGGCTGTGAGTGGGATACTGCTCGGTGACATGCTGGGCTTCTTGCTCACCTCATACCACACATATAGCGCTCTAAAGGACCATGGAAGGATAATGGTGAGGCTGCCCAACATCTCTGGGGTTAGGAACACGCTAATCTTCGCACTGCCACTTGCAGCCAATAACTTTCTGCTAAACGGGGTGTCCAACTTCGGGGTCCTATTTTTGAGCGCCTTTGCCCCGGCATACATACTAGGCAACTTCGGGACAGCACTAAAGGGGCTTGCAATGATGTCTGTGGTATACGGAACGCTTGCAATAGTGCTGATACAGTCCTTCTCCACCATAATACACGTCAAGAAGAGCCGCGACCTCCAGGGAGTGTACAACAAGACAATAACTTATTCGCTGCTCTTAAATTTGCCTATGGTGGCTTTCGTTGCGGTGTTCTCTGCCCCACTAATCTACCTGCTGCTTACCTCCAAGTTCTCTCTCGCTCCACTCTACCTGCTACTCATAGCACTCGGCACCTCGATAGGCATAATGAACTCTTTCACCTCCAGCTTCTTTGTCGCTTCTGGAAAGACAGGCAAGCTGATGAAGATTTCCTTGGTCGCAGTGCTGATACAGCTCTTCTTCCTCGTGGTACTTGTCCCTGCATACGGCGCAGTCGGGGCGATAGTGGCGCTATATATCATAGGCAGCATAACAACCTTCGCGCTCTTTGCGCGAGGGCTTTTGGTCCACTTTAAGATAAAGCCAGATTACAGAAAGCTGCTCAATCTGTTCGTCGCGAACGCGGCGATGGGGATGCTTCTACTTCCAATACTCATGATCCACGGCTACGCAATAGAGATCGCTCTAGGCATTGCAGGAGTGCTACTGCTCTACCCGCCCCTGCTTGTGCTCTTCAGGGCAATAGACTCGGTAGTGCTAAGGAATGTGGAGCACCTTGTTGAGATGATGCCTGGGGTCAGGCACATTGTAAGGCAGTTCGGCAGGTACACCGGGTTGTTCATACGGTACTTTGATCTGGATGGAGGATGATGGGATGAGATACAACGATACCACAATAGTGCTCCCGACATACAATGAGGAGAAGAACATAGGCGAACTTGTCAGCAGCCTTGTCTCAGCTCTCCCAAAAATCAGGATACTGGTTGTGGACGACGGCTCGAAGGACAGGACCGCTCAGATAGTGCGTAAGATAGTAGTGAGGAATCATGGCGTCTCGTACCTCAACAGGTCAGCGCAGCACAGGCCGCGCGGCCTCACACACAGCATAGTTGACGGCATAATGATGAGCAAGACCAAGAACGTGATAGTGATGGATGCCGACTTCCAGCACCCTATAGACAAGATACCTGAGATAAAAAGGAAGCTCGATGAGGGAAACCAGCTTGTCGTTGCGGTGAGGGTGGATGTGCCAGGCTGGGAGTTGCACAGGAAGATAATCTCCAGATCTCTTATATACTTAGGGTATGGGATACTTGTGGTAAGGGGCAGGATTAGATCGGGTGATATCTTCTCTGGATATTTCGGGGTCAAGAGAAAATTCTTCAGGGAGGTTTACGGTCCAAACAGGGAAAGGTTTGTGGGCGAGGGGTACAAGGTGCTCTTTGATCTGCTCAAATGCTTAAAGAACGGCTCAGTTAAAATTGGAGAGGTTCCGTACGTATTCAACGTAAGAAAGGCAGGGGAATCAAAGGCCTCGCTAAAGCAGGGCATAGCGCTCTTTAGGTCCTTTGTGAACTAAGGCTACCCCTGTGTTAGCAGTTTCCACTCGCTCTCGTCACTACAGAAGATTTTGGAGTACGCCTCTTTGTGGAACCTCTCGCCAAGCGACTTTGTTATATACAACGAGCTTGAAAGAGCCTCTTTTAGGCATGCGCTTGCCCCGGGGGATGGGGCCATGTTGAACTCTATGCCCTCGCCCTTGATATCCACTACGCCAAGCACAAGAGACATCTTCTTTTTGTCGATTATCTGCGGCCTCACTCCCCCGCCCTCCTTGAAGAAATGGAGATCATCGTACCTTAGGCTTGGCACGATCTTGTTCACCTCCTCCTTGAGGAAGAGGTATGTGCCGATGTCAGGTATTGCGTAGAGTAGGTTTTTCGCCACGATCTCGAGCAGATCCTTGTCTGCCGTTATCTTCAGCAGGCTCTCTATGGTCCTCTCGTCCACCCCCACTGCCTTGAAATACTTGTAGGCAGAGGAGGGCGCGCCCTTCTCCATGTACGGAAGAATGTTGACAGTTGGCCCGAACCTTGTCCTTCTTGGATAGTCAAGATCAGGGTCTCCATGGACTGCGGCGAATGGGATGTGGCCCTTCTGCACCCTGTATACCTTGCCATTTAGCACCCTTTTTGAATAGTAGAAATTGCCGCCTACAGAGAGCAGCGAGAGGTCATTTCCATAGCCTAGCGACTTTGCAAAGTAAAGGCTATACCCACCTGCCGCAAAGAGCACGAAGTCTGCGGTGTAGATTCCCTTAGTAGTTGTGAGCCTGTAGATCCCGCGGCTCTCCTCTATCGAGATCACCTCGTCATTAAAGGAGATCTTCGCGTTTTTGCCCTTTGGGAGATGGCTTACAAAAGACCTAGAGAGCAGCTCGAAGTTCACCATATTGCCCTCGCGCGAGTGCGCGGCGAGAATCTTTTCTGAATGCTCGCGCCCCTTGATTATGAACGGTTCAACCACGCCTATTTGGCTCTTTCGCAGCAGGTGAATGTGCGGGAACACCTCAAGGAACTTTCGATCGCACCTTTTTTCGATAGCCTCGATCTCGCTCTCGCCGACCCCGAGGACCATCTTCGAGACAGGGCTTATCATGCTCTTAGCCTCTGCCTTGCCAAGAGTCTTTACGTATTTTAGTATGAGCTCTGATGCCGCCTTTGTGGCAATCACCTTCTCCATTGTGTAGTTGGTCTCGATGTCGCCGACGTGCAGGGTCTGGCTGTTGCTGCTGCTCTTTGAGGTGCCCTCGCCCACAAATCCTCTCTTCTCTAGCAGTAGCATGCTCTTGACGCTCGAGAAGTTGGATAGGGTGTAGAGTATCGAGGTGCCGATTATACCGCCCCCGACAATCACCACTTCGTAGTGCTTTTCCATGCCATGGCCCAGGATAATTAAACTACAAAAGGAAGGTATTTATTAATACTTTGAGAAGTGCCATCGATGAGCCGATGAGCAAGGTGGACTCTAACGCCGATGTGAAACGTGGGCTTGAGGGCGTAATAGTCGCAGAGTCTAGGGTTTGCTACATAGACGGGATAAAGGGAAGGCTCTACTACAGGGGATATGGCATAGGGGACATTGCAAAAAACTGCTCGTTTGAAGAAGCTGCATACCTTCTGCTATACTCCAAGCTGCCAAACAGGAGGGCACTGCACAGCTTCTCGGTGGAGCTGCGCAGGAGGCGCAATCTCCCACAGAGAATAGTTGAGATGATGCGCACATTCAGCAAGAGCATGACTTCTATGGAGGCGCTGCGCACTGCTGTGAGCGCACTTGCTGCAGACGACCCAGATGCCCGCAAGGTCTCCCTTGAGGACCACCTCAACAACGGGATCTCGCTGATCGCAAAGATGCCCACAATAGTGGCATACTACTACAGAATAAACCGCGGCGAGGAGGTGGTAAAGCCTGACCCTGAGCTTGGCCATGCGGCAAACTTCCTCTACATGATGACAGGCAGGGTCCCGGACAAGACGAGCGCAAGGGGAATGGACATGGACATGGTCCTCCACGCAGAGCACGGATTCAACGCCTCATCGTTTGCTGTCAGGGTGACTGTGTCCACACTTAGCGATATGCACTCCGCATTCACCACAGGAGTTGGAACGCTAAAGGGCCCGCTCCATGGCGGAGCTGCTGAGGAGGTTATGCGGATGCTCGAGGAGATTGGCTACGCAAAGAACGTCGATAAATACGTCCAGAAGATTCTTGCTGGGCATGGGCGGGTTATGGGATACGGGCACAGGATATACAAGACCTACGATCCTAGGGCAAGGGTGCTAAAGAAGATGGCCGAGGAGATGAGCAAGGAGAAGGAGAACATGCGCTGGTTCGAGATAGGAGAGAGGCTCGAGGTCGTGATGGAAAGGGAAAAGGGGCTATATCCAAACGTTGACTTCTACTCGGCGATGGTCTACCACCACCTGGCGCTGCCGATTGATATAAATCCATCGCTCTTTGCAATCGCCAGAAGTGCAGGGTGGGTCGCGCACGCGGCAGAGCAGTACGGGGATAACAAGCTGATAAGGCCGCTTGATAGATATGTGGGGGAGATTGACCTTGAATTCATACCGTTAAACAAGAGAAAATGAGTTTATGAAAGACAGAGAGCATAGCATCACACTCATACCTGGGGACGGGATAGGCTACGAGGTGAGCGCAGCGGCGCAGAGCTGCGTGGATGCAATAGCATCGCTGGAGGGGTTCATAGTAATCTGGGACGAGCAGCAGGCGGGTGGGGATGCAATGAGAGAGTTTGGAAACGTGCTTCCAGAAAAAACGCTAAATTCGATAAGGAAAAGTGGCGTAGCGCTAAAAGGGCCTATCACCACCCCGATAGGCAAGGGATTTCGCAGCGTTAACGTTGAACTGCGCCAGAAGCTCAATCTCTTTGCAAACATAAGGCCAGCAAAGAGCATTGTAGGAGCAAGCAGCAGGTACAGCGGCATTGATATTGTAGTGATAAGGGAGAATACCGAGGATCTTTACGCAGGAGTTGGGTTTGAGAAGGGAAATGGGGACACCAAGCAGTTCATAAACTTCGTGAACAAGAAGAGGGGAACCTCGATCACAGAGGACAGCGCAATAAGTCTCAAGATAATTTCCTCGCATGCAAGCGCAAGGATAGCAAGGTTCGCATTCGATTATGCAAACCAGAACGCAAGGAAGAAGGTCACGGTTGTGCACAAGGCGAACATACTTAAGTACACAGACGGGCTCTTTCTAGATGTCGCAAGGCGCATCTCAAGGGGACATATGTCCATAGAGTTCGATGATGCGATTGTTGATAATGTCTCAATGCAGCTTGTGACAAAGCCAGAGAACTATGATATTCTCCTCTGCCCCAATCTGTATGGAGATATACTCTCCGACTTATGCGCAGGGCTTATTGGCGGGTTGGGAGTGGCACCAAGCGCGAACATAGGAGAGAAATGTGCTGTATTCGAGCCAGTCCATGGCAGTGCGCCGAAACATGAAGGCAAGAACGATGCCAACCCCAGCGCGACAATACTGAGTGCTGCAATGATGCTAAAGCACATAGGCGAGAAAAAGGCCTCGGCAAGGCTTGAGAAAGCAGTACTCAAAACGATCAGGGAAGGAAAGGTGGTGACATACGACCTTAAGCCAAGGAAGGTCTCAACAACAAAGGAGATGACGGGCGAGATAATCGATAATTTGTGATAAGAGATGAGTATAGCCAGGGAGATTGCACAATATGCGCATTCGATCCAGTTCGCAGACCTGGATAAGGAGACTATCAACGCTGCGAAGAGGGTGATAGTTGATGTGATGGGCTGCGCGATAGGAGCCTCAGATGAAAGGCCAGTTGCAATAGCAAGGGAAGCTGTCTATGCAGGCAGTTGGGGGACAGCTACGCTGCTTGGCACGCGCCAAAAAACCTCGCCTGACATCGCGGCATTTGTGAACGGACTCGCGGCAAGATACTTTGATTACAATGACGGATACGAGAACATGGAGTTCGCGCATCCAAGCGACAACATACTCCCGCTTATGGCAGTCGCTGAATCGTCCAAGCGCAACGGCAAGGACCTGATTCTGGCAACGGTAATAGCATATGAGATCCAGTGCAGACTGTGCGATGCGGCGAGCCTTTGGAGGCGAGGATGGGATCATGTAAGTTATGGGCTTGTCTCTGTGAGTGCAGCCGCTTCGAGGCTGATGTGGCTAAGCACTGAGCAAACTGAGCAAGCAATCAACATAGCGCTAAGTTCGCATATAACCCTAAGGCAGGTGAGGGCAGGAGAGCTTTCGATGTGGAAGGCAGCCTCATTTGCAAATGCAGCAAGGAACGCAGTATTCTCTGCGATGCTAGCGGGCAAGGACATGACAGGGCCATCCCCGATATTTGAGGGGGAGATGGGATTTTGGAAGGAGGTATCGGGAAAGTTCAAACTCAATCTCAGAAGTTTTGGAAACAGAAGAAACAGGTTCAGAATAACCCAAAACATACTCAAGTATTTCCCTGCTGAGATAAGATCGCAAAGCGCAATCTCTGCTGCGCTCAGCGCCAGAAAGCATTTCTCATCAATAGATGAGATATCAAGTGTTGAGATAGGGACTACGGAAAGCGGCTACAAAATCTTGGGCAAGGACCCTGAGAAGTGGGACCCCAAGACAAAGGAGACGGCAGACCACAGCCTACCATACATAGTCGCAGTTGCGCTAATGGATGGACGAATAGACAACAATTCCTATCTTAGGAAGCGATTTCGGGAAAAGAAAACCCTAAAGTTCATGAAAAAGATAAGCGTAAAGGAGAAGGCGAATTTGACTGCAATGTACCCAAGATGCATACCAAATGAATTGACAATACGGCTCAGGAGCGGCAAGAGCATACGTGAAAAAGTGCTCTATCAAAAAGGGCACCAGAAGAATCCTATGAGCAATCAGGAGATAGAGGAGAAGTTTTCAAAGCTGACAGGAAAGTTCCTGAACAAAGCACAAAAGCAGAAGATACTACAGAACCTTTGGAACTTGGAAAAGGCCAAGAGCATGGGCTCTGTGATCCCAGATTACAGAATTTGATACTTGTGATACGATGGAGAAAAAAGCATTTGATTTTCTGAAAATATACGAACTGCCAAAGAAACCCAGAAAGAAGGGGATTACCGAGATAAGAGTACCCTACTATGCTGCTACCCCAACAATGACCTATATTGCCGACCTTCTCGATTCATGGAGCGATTATTTCGATGGGATGAAATTTGCCTGCGGGACGCAGAGGCTGATTGACAGCGGGAAAGTGAGGAAAATAATAAGGCTCTGCCATGAGCACGACGTTTACGTCTCGACAGGGGGATTCGTGGAAAGGGTGCTGGTGCAGGGAAAGCAATCTGTCGACAGGTACTTCAAGGAGTGCAAAGGGCTAGGATTTGACGTGATAGAGATCTCAAGCGGATTTGTGAATGTGAGCATAGAGGACAGACTGGCAATGGTCAAGAAGGTGAGCGACATGGGAATGAAGCCAAAGCCAGAGGTCTCGATGATGCTTGGCGCAGGGGCAGGAACCCACATTGTTGGATACAAAACCCGTATGAAGAGCATGGAGGAATTCTTCAGCGAGGCAAAGGCATACATTGATTCCGGTGCGGAGATAATAATGGTAGAGTCTGAGGGGCTGACCGAAGACCTTCCGCCAAAGAAATGGAGGCTGGACGTGATAAGAAAGCTTATCAGGAAGTTCGGTCATGAGAGGTGGATGTTTGAGGCAGCAGATCCAGAGGTATTCAAGTGGTACTACAAGAATGTGGGCAGGGAGGCCAACTTATTCATAGACCATACGCAGGTTGTGGAGTTTAACGCATGGAGGCTGGGGCTGTGGGGAGACCAGAAAATCTGGGGGAACAAGCGATATGCGTACAGGTGAAAACTGAAGTCTTTATTGTTTTCTTTGTCCGGATTGTTTCTGTGGCTTCCCGAGATATATGCTAGATATCAGGACTAGGTTTATGAAAACCAGATAAGCAGGGAAGGCAACAGCTGAGAATGTCCAGATGGTTATTGCGCCAAAAGCTGTGGCAGCACTGAAGACTCCAGATAGGAATGGTGCCATGTTTTCGCTTGCCGGATTGCTCCATGCCTTCATAATGGTCGGCACCGCGGCCAAACCGTCGCTTGCTATTGCAAATACTATTGCAATGTTGGGATTTGATGTCAATGCCCAAAGTATCAATGCAAATGCGGAGAGCACGCCGCATCCGTAATCGAACCGGGATAATTTCCAACGGACATTTTTTAATATAAAGGAGGAAATAAGTATCAATAGAGGTGCAAAACCAGACATAAATACTGGCAAAACTGCCCAACCGACGCCTTTAGAGATTCCTGCAGCGGTTGCTATCATAGGTGCAATAGACCACATCAACCAGCTTACCCGGTTTGGTTTTACTCTGCCTTTTAGCATAAGGCGTACATATGGAAATACCGTAACCAATTGGGCAATTGCCCCGGCAAATACAAGATACTCTAGCAACATGTCAATCCGCACCTATTCTCTACGTTCAAATTTATAAGTCCGTATTTTTAAAAGCCCTGCAGCCCTTCAAACAGAACACTTATATATTATAATGTTATAACATTATTATACAGGAGAACTCATGACAAGGAAAAGGATGGCACCAAAGCGCAAGTACACGACCATAACGATACCCACAATCCTCTTCGAAAGGATGAAGGCAAGCATAGAGAATGCGGGTTTCTCATCGGTATCCGACTATGTGACGTTCATACTGCGCGAGACTACCGCTAAACTCAGCAATGCAAAGGTGAAAAAGGCAAAGGGCAGCAAAAGCAAAGAGGAGGGGGAGATCATCGACAAGTTAAGGGCGCTTGGATATATTTAAGTGGTTTGATGGCAAAGCCAAAAATTGAAGAGATAGCTGAAAAGCTCTGGAAGGACCAGAGCGAGGACAACTGGAAGATACTTGCAGATGTGGTAAAGGGGGGAAACATCAAGTACTATAAGGTGTTTTTTGAGAAGAAGAGCAAGCTCAACAAAATTGAGGATTTAAGGAAGTCCTATGCAGAACTCTACGACCGCAAATACAGGAGCATCGTGAAGGTGCCCATTTTCAAGAAGGACAAGAGGGGGATTGAGGGTGCCACAATATACCTCAAGGGGCTGATGATAAACAACAGGGTGTAATTATGATATCGCAGGATCTCAAGAGCTTGGAGGAAAAGAGCATATATGTAATAAGGGAAGCTAAGATAAAGTTCCCGAAGATAGCGGCGCTCTGGAGTATGGGTAAGGATTCAACTGCAATGCTTGCGCTAGCCAGGAAGGCTTTCCTCGGGAAGGTTCCTTTCCCAGTAATCCACATAGACAACGGCATTGACTTTCCAGAAACGTACAAGTTCAGGGAGGAGCTTGCAAAGAAGTGGAAGCTGGATCTGATAGTGCCAAAGAGTGAGATAAAGCCCGAGTTGTCGGGATTTGCCTGCTGCGGTGCAAACAAGACAGTTGCGCTAAAGAAGGTCATGAAGTCGTACGGGTTCGATGCGCTCATAGTCTCGATAAGAAGGGATGAGCACGGGATAAGGGCGAAGGAGAGGTACATGAGCCCTAGGGACAAGAACTTCAAGTGGGACTACAAGGACCAGCCTGCTGAGCTCTGGGATGATTACTCTTCAAAGCTCGACACAAAGGGCCATATAAGGGTGCATCCGCTTCTGGACTGGAATGAAATCGATATCTGGAACTTCATAAAGAAAGAGAAGGTGCCGATGAATCCGCTCTATTTCGCAAGAGATGGACACAGGTACAGGAGCCTTGGCTGCTTGCATTGCACCGTACCTTTGAAGTCGAAAGTAAAAGATATAAATGGCATAATAAGAGAGCTCGAGACCACAAAGATTGAGGAGAGAAGTGGGAGAGAGCAGGACAAAGAAAAAGCTTACGTGATGCAAAAATTAAGAGCATTGGGATACATGTGATCCTATGATCATAAAGAACATAACACTGTTAGGCCACAAGGACCACGGCAAATCGACACTGATAGGCAACCTCCTGATCCAGACTAAATCGGTAACTCCTGCCAGGATAAACGAGGCAAAGAAGACAAGCAAAAAGCTGGGCAGGCAGTTCGAGCCTGGCTACATCCTTGACAGCTTCTCTGAAGAGCGCGAGCAGGAGATGACAATAGACACCACTAGGGCAGAGATGGCCTACAAGGACCTTGCCTTCGCCTTTATCGACGTGCCTGGGCATGAGGAGCTGATAAAGAACATGATAAGCGGAGCTTCGTATGCTGAGATAGCGCTACTTATGGTTTCTGCAAAGAAGGAGGAGGGGATAAAGGATCAGACCAAGCGCCATCTATTCATAGCGAAGATGCTTGGAATCAACAAGCTCATAATCGCTGTCAACAAGATGGACCTGGTCGGCTATAGCGAAGATAGATTCAATCAGATTAGGAAGGAGCTTGGAGGATTCATAGCAAAGATCGGGTTCAAGGCCTCAAACTTCTACTTCGTACCCGTTTCTGCTTACAACGCAGACAACCTGATCAAGAAGAGCGGGGATATGTCCTGGTACAAGGGCAAGCCCCTTGTGGAACTGCTCTACGAGCAGGCGAAGATGGAGGACAAGCGTAAGTCCACTGCACCGCTTAGGATAGTGATACAGGGAGCAATAGAATCGGGGAGGCAGACAGTAGTTGGAAAGGTGATAAGCGGCAGGGTCAAGACAGGAAGCATGGTTAGCATTCTTCCGTTTGGATACAAAGCTAGGATAGAATCAATAGTAGTGAAAGGAAAGAAGGCAAAGAGCGCTGGGCTGAGCGACGACGTTGCACTCACTTTTGAAAGCAGGGTTTCTGGGAATCTGAGGGGTACTGTTGTGGCTGAGGGCGGGGAGGCGCCAAAGTTGACAGACAAGATAAATTCTCTCATTTTCGTAACAGGTGGGATAAAAAAGCCGCTCAAACTCAGGATAAATGGCAACGAAGTGAAGTGCAAGGCCCTTGAGATAGCAGAACAGGTTGACACAACGACTGGCGATGCCAATGAAAAGAAGGGTGCAGAAGTACTCAATGCGGTGCGTGCAAGGATAGTGCTTGAGAAGAAGGTGCCTATTGAGGACTTCGATGAGGTCAAGGAGCTTGGCAGGTTCGTGCTCTATGGCAACAACAAGTTTGCTGGGATAGGGATAATATCTCCCTAGTTTGGCACATGCATTAATTTTGTGAGAACTTGGGGGCCTTACCGTCTTTTAGGATAAATGAGCCAGGAATCTTCACCAGTCTCCAAATAGACAGCTTTTTCTGATATTTTATCGGCAATTTCCGCCAGGAATTTTTCTAAGACTGGTATTTTATGCTTGCCTTCAAATGCTATGGTATATTTTATGTTCTCGTTATATTCGGTACTGCCGTTGTCTTGCCAATAACCAAGAATACTGCCCTTCTCGGCAGTATAGCCACCGAAGTTCTCAATTAGAAAATTATGGATTTTCAAGGATAGATTACCACTTTTAGGGTCATTTATCTTGATGGATGGAAGGTAGAATACTGCAGGCCTGCCCAGTGGAACCCTAATGTAGTCCTTGAACTCAATGTTTTTGGCTTCCTTTTGGTTAGCACCGTTTTTGAATTCCATAAATTCGCTTCCTTTGCCAGTTCATCGGTTTAGTTTCAACATCAATTGGTGCCTAGATTATAAGTTTCTATAGGCGCCTGTTCTTTTTCAGCTCGGCATCTAGCATATTCCCAACGGCATAGCCAAGCTCTGTTAGGGAGACGTCTTTTATTTCTACTTCACAGAGAGCATGCGGATCCTTTGATGCCGAAACTTTTGCGCCGAAGTATCTTTCGCCAAGCTTGAACTTTGAGCCAAACGAGGTGTTGTATGCTTCCAGGATGTCAAGCTTGGAGTGCGAATCCTCGCTTCCAAATCGTCTGGTCACCTCCAAGTGGTTTGCAGGCTGGAAACTAGAGCTATTCCCGTTCCTAGTGAGTATTATCGACTTGTGGCTGAATGGATGGGGGTTAATGCTAGAGCGTTTGTAGCCTGTGCCGAGCCTGGCTACAACCTCGATCTGCTTGTTTCCAGTGTGCTTGCCGACAAGAAAGAAGTCTCGCCACTCCGAGTTCACCTTTCTTTCCTGCTCGCTGCTTATCCATGCCCCGAAGCGGTACACTGCACTTCTCTTTTCAGGGAAGGTTATCGAGGTGAATACGCTCAACAGGCTTTTACCAAAGAACTGGTCGCTGCTAAAGTAGCTTTGGGCAAGCTTTAGCTCTATAAGAAAGCCGCATCGCGCCTGCGCAGTGCACAGGGAGTGAAAAAGCGGATCTTTGTGCTTTAGCTCCTTTAGCTTCTGGTTCTCGCTCTTTGAGGGTTGGGTGTGGTCCGTCTTCTGCATATCATCGCTTTATTTAGAAGGGGTTGTTTATTGGGTTATATATTCCTTTTCCAGCATTTGTTTGCCAAAAGCCAGATTTGAGCGATAGCCAAAGCCCAATCTGTGCCTCTACGCCACTTCCTTAATCGCCACTATAGGCTGGAAGATACGATAGTAGACGTCTTGCGTCCTGCTGAGTCTGCCGGCACCATCCCAGTGCCAAAAGCCGGCCTTTTCAATTTCTCCACCCTTGTGGAGATTGCTTAGAATTCTACGAGTGGTCTCCTTAGACCTTTGCGGTATATTCCCTGGAAGACGCTCTTTTACCTCTTTGGGGCGCATAAAACTGCCGCTGATCCTAAGAGTAAGCTTAACCGCATCTTGTAGCTCTTCCTTTTGATGAGAGGTGTGCGATACCTTGACGGAGCTGTACCTCTTTAGCGCCTTGCCTACAAGTGTGATGAGCCTTGCTTCATCTATTTTTAGAACGGAATTGAATGCGATAATCGCCTCTTGCGACTGCGGATTCTCAGAGATTTTAAGGACTGGGCCAAAGAGCGTTTCATATGCGTATCTACCATAGTCGGTTATACTGCATGCTGATTGCTTTCCGCCCCCGAACACTGCGAACTTGTATACACCTAAATCGACGAGTCTGTTAATTAACTCGCTTGCAGTTCTTTCGTTTATGCCAAGATCTCTAGCAAGGGCATTGCACTCGATATTCGCATAGCCTAAATCCAGCGCGCTTTCGATTGCGCCCCACAAATGAAACTTCGTAGAGTACAGCCCCACATCCTTGCGTAATGCATCTTTGTCTGCGCGGTACATCTCGAGTTTGCCATTATCTTGCAGCACAGCCACCACATAGCCACCGCCGCTGCCTTTGACATATGTGTATGGCTCAATGCCACTGTATCTTGCAAGACCTATTGAGACGAGCTGCTCGGCTGTTGTGCTTACAACGCTCTCTTTAATTCCAGTAGAACTTACTATGTCCGTTACCCTGTGCTCGCTGTCTTGATTGCAAAGGTACTCTATGACCTTTGCCACAGTGTAGCCATGCCTAATTTTTCCGGTAGTTGCCGTGGAACCCAGCAGCTTTGTGAGCGGTATTTCCAGAAAGTCGCCTAAGAGAAGTGCTCTTAGACATACTGCATCTCCGTAGTTCCTCCCCAGATCTGTCGTGTACGCAGCAATGTATTTTCCGTCGACGAGCTTTGTGCCCTCGACCACCATGCTTATTGGTGCAAGGGTATGTTTTAGATAGCTAAATAATCCCTGTTCACCGAACGGCACAGCGTCCAGGTTGTAGCGCTTTCTGATCGTGTCCACCAGGTCCGCTTGCGCGTACGGAGTTCCCTTCTTGATCGTAAGTAGCAGTACCGACTTAGGCTCTAAGTTGCATGCTGCAAATAGCGCGTTAGCCCTGTCCTGCACGCTCATCTTGAGGAACTTCTCTTTGTGCATTTCCCGCAGTGCCTCCATTGCAATCCTTAGGATATCATGTCTTTTCTGGGTTATTTATTGGTTGTCCACTGTTCGTTTATGCTTCTTTTTTGGCTATCTGCCCTTGGAGGCGTAGTACTTGAGTATGGCTGGCGCAATCGAGGCGAGACCGCCCCCCTTTGCGATATATATGCTGCCATTGTATTCGCCGAAGATCCCCATTCTGGTGTGGTCCCCGCTTTTGAAGAGCTCAGGCTTCATGAACATCGACTTGAGTGAGAAGTACTTAACGTCTATTGTGTAGCCCTTCTTGCCCTCAGCAAATATGTCTGCTGGGATGAATTTTCCGGTGTTGCCGTAGTACTTCTTCGCATCAATCACGTTTGCAAAGAGCTTATCGCCCTCCCTGCTCTTGACTTGCCTTAGCTTTTTGATTATCTCATTCTTGAGTCTCTGCTTCTCTTCCTTGCCGACTACTCCGCTTGTAAACCTTCCATCGTTTATCCAGATTGTCCCGACATCCAGGTTTGAGATTGCTGCAAAGGCCCTGGTCTTTTTCATGTCAAGGTCGTAGAGGTGTATGTGCGAGTAGTCCTCGCTTGAGATCTTTGAGAAGAACGATGCTGAGAGATTGTATACATGCTTCTTGAGCCCATAGGGCATGCTGTCATAGACCTTTCTTAGCCTGGTTGTCAGCAGTTTCTCTCTCAGAACGTACCTGAGTGGCATCTTCGATGATCCCTTCTTCTGCCCCTTGAGATCCTTTTGCACCGAGTCCTTGAATACTGCGTAACCGCTATCGATCAGGAAGGTGTTTATCAGGAACTTGCTTTTCACTGGCTGCGCGCCGTGGTCTGATATGATTATTAGCGCTGCACCCTCCTTTTCTGCCCGCCGCATTGCATAGCCCACAAATGAGAATATCTCGCGGTAGATTGGGAGCAAGTACTCCTTGCACTTTGGGTTGTTTAGGGTTGCGTGCTGGAGCCTGTCGGTTTCAGTGAAGCAGACGTACACGAAGTCGTAGTCGTGCCTCTCCATCATCTCCTTTGCAATGCTTGCGCGCTTTGCCACGCTCTGTGCGAACATCTTGGAGCCCTTCTCGATAGTCATCCTGCCGGACTTCATGAACTTCTCTATATCGGGCTCTCCGAAGAAATCGTGCTTTTGCATCATCTGCTCGAGCTCTTTGGTGTTCGCTTTAGATCTGAGCGGGAAACCGGTTATCATCTCCACATTCGGGGTGTTATCTATTCTGGTCTGCATGGCAGGTGTTATTAGAAGGCACTTGCACCCCGACTCTGCAAGCTCGTCCCAAAATGGCCTGCACGAATCCGAATCGAAGAATGCTATGTCCGGGGTGTAGTCCCTTTTCATGTAGAAGAAGTCCGGAACACCGTGGACGCTCGGCTGCTTTCCAGTGTAGATTGTGGGCCATGCTGGTCCTGTCATCGGAGGCATTGTCGATTCAATTTCGCGGAGCCTTCCCTTTGAGATGAAATTTTTGAGCGGCTCCATTCCCTTCTCATTCTTGGACTGCTCTAGTATCCACAGTGCCGCGGAGTCTATTCCCACCATGTACAGCTTCTTTTGCCTATTTTGCTTTCCTTGCTTACTGTTTCTTTTGGACAAAAAAGTCACCTATTGCAAGATACTGCGCACCAGTATTTAGAAGTGTCCATACAGCATCTTCCGGATCCATGGCTATCGGCTTGCCATGTTTGTTTAGGCTGGTGTTGAGCACTGCGCCCACTCCTGTTTCTTTTCTCACTTTTTTTATCAGCTTCCTGTAGAGCAAGTTCTCGCTTCCCAGTATCTGTGGCCTTGTGGTGCCGTCTATGTGAGATGCCGCCACCAGGTCTGCAAGGTGCTCCTTTTTTACCCTATAGCCAGTAGTCATGAATCTGTTCTCTCGCTTGTACGGGTCAAGCAACTTTTCTGCGTCCTCCTCGAGTATGGTGCTTGCAAATGGCTGGTAGTATGGCCTTCTCTTGATCACAATGTTTGCCATGTTCCTATTATCCGGATTGCCCGCAAGTGCAAGAACGCTCCTGCAGCCAAGTCCCCTTGGCCCGTATTCCATCCTTCCCTGAAACCAGAGCACAATCTTGTTCTCATCAAGCATGGTTCCTGCAGCGTGCGAGGCTATATCTTTGGTCTCTTCGTACCTTATTGTCCCAAGCTTTGAATGCTTCTTGAGCACCTCTTCTATCTGCGAATTGGTGTACTCTGGCCCGTAATAAAGATTGTCAATCTGTTTCTTGTTGAACTTGCCGTTTTGTTCATAGTCTACATAATATGCGGCACCTATCGGCAGGCCTCCGTCACCCATGTGGGGGAACACGAAGAAATCCTTTACTTCTGGCATCTGGTTTATCATCATGTTGACTATTATGTTAGAGAAGAACCCTCCCGAAACCGCGACATTGCTTATTCCGGTTTCCTTCATGTGCTGCCTTATTATCTTGAGGACCTGCTCCTCAACATGCCTCTGAACCCCGTAGGCAAAAGCCTCCCTATTGTACTTCCAGAGAAGGTGATCCTTCATGTACTCGGCCAGCAAGAACTCGAACTTCTTGCCGCTTTTGCTCACCAACTGCCTCTTTTTCTCATCGTAATGGCACAGGTCATAGAGTTCCTTGACTTCAGATGGGTAGGAGTAGGCTGCAAGGCTCATCAGCTTGCCCTCATCCTCGCTGTACCTTAAATCGCACGCGATTGTCGCTGCGCCGTAGAGTATGCCTATGCTTGCGCTTGCCCTGAACTCGTTTATCCTCTTGAGCTCGCCCCCGTGGCCCACGGAGATGGAGCCGCTCAGCCCATCCCCTGCGCCGTCGATTGTTATGACAAGGGCGTCCTTGAAGCCTGATGCGTAGTAAGCTGTAGCCGCGTGTGCGGTGTGGTGGTCAACAAAAACCAGCTCCTTATCTATACCAACAGAGCCGAGCCTGCGCCGCATCACCAAGCTGCCCATCGCCTTGCCCGCTGCCCTCCAGGCCCATCTGGGCCTCTGGTCTTGTATTGCCTTGAAGAACAGGTTCCTAATCCTCATGCCGGGCCTTGATGGCTTTGCGACCTCATGCCTCCAGAGCTTTCTTCTTTTTGTCTCAAGGAAGGGGAAAACCCTTGCAAATAGCGCGCTGCCCCCGATCCACGGTATCGCTATCTTCTCTATCTCCTCCAAATCCTCAGTCTTGAGAAGATATCTTATAGAATTTAGGGGAAAGCCCACGTCGTTCTTTAGCTTTGTGAACCTCTCCTCGTTTGCTGCCCCGATCACCTTTCCGGAGCTTATCAGACCTGCGCCTGCATCGTGAGCATCGTGAACGCCTAAGATTGACATCAAAGAACCTGAAGAAGAAATCCCGAAAAACATTACTTTTTATAGTTTAAATACTTATCTAGGAAGAGAGGGCAGGGGGTCAATTGGAGGAGGACGGACGCACCTTTTTTACAAGGTTCGCGCAGAATTACGACAAGATAAGCAAGACGCTTTCAGCTGGGCTTGACAACATCTGGAGAAGGAGTGTTGTCGAGCTTGCAGGAGGGAGGCATGAAGCAAGGATACTGGATGTTGCTACTGGAACCGGGTCAATTGCGATAATGCTTGCCAAAAAGTACAAGGGGTACAAAATAGTGGGCATAGACTTCAACAGGGAGATGCTCTTGGTTGCAAAGAAGAAGAGCGAGGGCTTAAAGAACGTGAGGTATCTGGAGGGCGATGTGGAATCCCTCAAGCTGCGCAAGGGCAGCTTCGACATGGTCGTCACCGGATTCTCGCTTGGGAACTTCGAGGACCTACCCAGGGCAATAGAGCAGATGCGCAAGGTGCTAAGACCCAACGGCACCCTGATGCTACTCGACATAAACAAGAGGCACAGCAAGACACTCGCACGCCTGCTAAGCTTCTACCATTTGCTAAGCCTCACCCCTGCATTCAGCAGCGACACCAGGCACGAGATCAACCTCTACATACACAGCGAGGCGTCGCAGGTCGATAAGGAGATGCTAATCCAGCTTCTCGTGCAGAAGGGCTTCAGGGAGATACGGTCAAAGGATCTTAGCTTCAAGGCAGTCTTCATAGTCACATGCAAAAAGTGAGGGGATGCGAGATTTTCCGGTAGAGGTCATGGAAAGGCTCCTTAGGAGATACGACTTACAAAAGGAGACGATGCTTGAGTATTCCAGCCCTTCGCAGCTTCTGATCGCAACCACCCTCTCGCCGCAGTGTACAGACAAGCAGGTGAACAAGGTAACTAGGGAGCTCTTCAAGAAGTACAGGGGCTTTGCAGACTATGCGAAGGCGGACATAAGGAAGCTGCAGAAGGATCTTAGCGGCATAAACTACTACAAGACAAAGGCAAGGCACATCAAGGAGGCAGCCCGCATTATCGAGAGCCAGTTCAACGGAAAACTTCCCAGTACAATAGACGAGTTGATGATACTGCCAGGGGTCGGAAGGAAGGTAGCAAATGTAGTGCTAACCAATGGCATGGGCATAACAGAGGGGATAGCGATAGACACGCATTGCATAACTGTTGCAAATCGCCTGAGGCTCACAGGGACAAGGAACCCTGCGAAGATAGAGGCAGACCTTATGAGAAGAATCCCGAAAAAATACTGGCTGCATGTCTCAAACCTGTTCGTAACTCTTGGAAGGGATGCATGCAAGGCAAGCAAGAAGGAGTGCTGGCACTGCACCTTAAATGACATCTGCCCATCGAGCAACTTCAATCCTAGGAAGAATTAGCAGAGGTATCCGGAGCTTTGTGTGCCAGCTCCTTTAACCCACTAGGATCTCTAGACTTTTCATAGTGCTCTCTGGACTTGTCTGTGAGTTCATAGATATCGTCTGTTGTTATGCTGGCAGCTATTTCTGGGAAGAAGCTGTGTTCAAATGGAGCCTTTGCCACTTCCCTGCCATCCATGTTGATCATGTACGCAAGCGAGAAGAGTATGTTGCCAAAGTGCTCAGTCTCAAGGAAATACTCCTTCCTGTCCCTTGCATGGCCATTTAGGTGTGCGGCCACGTTTTGCATGAAGCGCTTTGTCGGATCGTATTCATAGCAGAAAGTGGAGAGCAACCTGTATTCCCCATTGGGCTTGTGGTTGCCCTCATCTAGAAGGAGGAACCTCTCATTCTCTATGGGCACACCGTTCACTATCGCCTTGAGCAGCCTCACCGACCTCACGAGCGCTGCGCCAATCACAAGGGAGACATAGCTGTCCCCATTTGTAATCTCCCGTCCAAGCAAGAGCTGCGGAGCCTGAATCTCTTGCGCTACCTTATTTGGCAGGTAGGAAATCGAGTCGTAGGGCCTCATTATGTAGATTGCAAGTGCGTCGCACATTATCTCCCTTATCCTATACATCTTGTAGTTTTCCTCACTCTGGATCATGCTTGGTTCCTTGACAGAGTCGAAGTATGTGAGGGGATTTTTCTTCACATATTCTGAGAGCTCCTTGTCTATTAAGATATGGTTAAACACTATCTTCTCAAACTTGTAGTCTATGTAGAATTTGTCGTCCCCCTCAATCTTTGCTGCGGAGTTGAACTCAATGTCTGGGTACTTAAACTTTCCGCTGAAAGGAACAAGCTTGTTTATCAGCTTTCTCCTAGCATCTTCAAACTGCAGCTTTACCTTAGCCTCCTTCTCCTCCTTTTCACTTCGGGTAATCATCGAACCTTTAGAGCATCGATTGGGACCTTTTTATACCTCGCCTCATTATTCGTATGCCAAAAGCTGGATTTGTATTTTTCTGCGGTAAAGGGCTGGGGAAAGGCTTAAAAATATTAAAATCGCTATATTTGCGTAAGTCTTTGACTTCTAAGCCTTGGAATTCCTAACTTTTCAAGCTAGCTGATATCAGGGAATAGAGTCATAAAAGGTGGTCCGAATGGACAAGGAAATGAAAGCGATTAGCGAAGTTCAAGAAGCCGAAGGAGAGGCAAAAAGGATGCTCGAGAAGGCTGCTATGCACAAGCAAAAGCAGATAGAGGACGCCGGCCAAAAGGCCAGGGAGATGGTCGAGGCCGCAGAGGCCGAGGCTAAGGCTGAAGCTGAGAAGACGGTTGAGAAGATCGCAAAGGAGCTGGAATCCCTCAAGGCTGAAGAGGAGAAGAAGACTAGGAAGATGGTCGAAGATATAAAGCGGGAGAAGCTGCCCCAGAACAGGATAAAGAAGATTTCTGAAGAGATTTCAAGCGCAATAGCCGGTGCTGACTGATGTTAAGAACAGAACCTATGCAGAAGGTAAGGATGCTCTTTCTAGAAAACGAGAGGGACACTGTCGTGGAGTTTCTTCACGGGCAGGGGATCCTAGACTTCAGGAGGAGCAAGCTTGAGCTTGGCGACGTCCAGTCTTCATCGTTGCCGTCCATATCAGATGCGCTCATAAGGGTGAATGGCGCGCTAGGGATTCTTAAGGCCCAAGTGGTAAAGCAGATCCACCATGTGAAGACTGAGGAGCTTGTCAAGAAGGTAAGGAACTCATCATACATAGACCAGATATTCAAGCTTGGCGACAGACAGAGGGAGATAAGCGAGGACGAATCAGGCCTTGCGTATGCTCAGAGGGTTTCAGGCTACTTTTCAGCCACCGGAATCGATTTTTCAAAGCTAAACTCTGATGTGCTCGCGTTCAAGGCGGTGCTTGCCGAGAACAAGGATGCGCAGAAAGTGGTCGAAGCAATAAAGGCGGCAAAGCTTAACAGCAGCTGCGTAACGAACCTGGCAGACAAGAAAAAGACGCTGGTATTTATCGCCTACGACAAGGCAAAGAGCATTGAGGATGCCCTAAGGCCGTTCCAGCTTGACGAGATCGACATAAAGTCGAAGTACCTCAAGGGGACTGTAGAGCAGATCCTTGAAAACGTGAGGAAGACGCGAGAGTCGCATATTTTTGAGGGCAAGAAGATCGAACATGAGCTTTTGGAGCTTGGCGCAAAGCACTACTCAGAGCTTGCCAGCTACAAGGAGATGCTAGAGATAGAGTCACAGAGAGCAGGTGCTGCTTCGAATTTCAAGAAGACAGAGAAGGTTTTCGTTGTTGAAGGCTGGCTTCCTGAAAAGAAATACGAGCAGTTTGTCGGCGAGCTCTTCAAATTCACAAAGAACAGGTGCTATGTTGAGAAGGTGGATGACAAGGAGCTGGCACCAACACTTGTCAACAGGCCGGGCTTTCTTAGGCCTTTTGACTATCTCATGGAGTTCTACTCTGTACCCAGAAGCGACGAGATTGACCCAACCTGGATATTCATAATCTCATTCCCTATATTCTATGGGCTGATGGTCAGCGATGCGGGATATGGAATACTCTCCCTACTCTTCTCCACCTGGATAACAAGGAAAACGAATCCCGAGGGGATAATGTACAACTCTGCCAAGGTCTGGCAGCTAAGTTCTATTTCGGCGATTTTCTTTGGGTTCCTCTCAAACCAGTACCTTGGATTTAGGCTAAACCAATACTTCACTACTTTCACAGGCTTTGATTGGGTGAAGGACGCAACCACCATACTGCTGCTCACCATAGTTTTCGGGCTCGTGCAGGTCATACTTGGATTCATCTTCAGCTTCTACAACAACTGGGGCAAGGGCCATAAGAAGGCTGCGATAAGCAAGCTTACCTCTATACTAACGATACTGGTAGGGATAGTGGCGGTCTATGGATTCTTTACCGGCGCCAGCTACATGATACCCTTTGGCATACTCATGTTGATACTGCTGATAATAACAGGAGCGCTAAGCGGGATTGAGGCAAGCGAGATAACCAACCTGATGACCCATCCTCTAAGCTATGCAAGGATTCTTGGATTCGGGCTTGCCAGCGTTATAATAGCAATGCTAATAGACAACGCATTCACTCCGAGCTTCCACTACGGTATATTGGGGTTCATAGGTTTCACGATAATCTTCATATTGCTTCACTTCGTTAACATGATACTCGGAATATTCGAAGGATTAATACAAGGCGTAAGGCTCAACTTCGTTGAGTTCTTCTCAAAGTTCTACTCTGGAGGGGGCATAAAGTTCAGGCCTTTCTCATACAAGAGGATTAATACTAAAGAAAATGAATAATGGTGAATTATGTGGCAGTAGATATAGGAGCTGCAGTAGCAGCAATTGGAGCGGGAATAGCAATCGCGGGAGGAGCAATCGGTACAGGAGTGGCACAATCGGCAATAGGTAGCGCCGGTCTGGGGCTCATAGCAGAGAAACCAGAGGAACTGGGAAGAGTGCTTTTGTTCCTGGTGCTTCCTGAGACGCTGCTCATCTTCGGATTCGTGATTGCGATTCTGATAATGCTCTACGCCGGAATCGTATAAGGGCGGAGCAAATGTCACTCCATGAAATAAAGGAAAGGATCCTCAAGGAGGCGCAGCTAAGCGCAGACTCCACCTCAGAGGAAGGCAAGAACGAGAGCTCTAGGATACTCTCGGAGGCACGGGAGAGGTCAAAGCGCATACGCGATGAAGCCGCAAAGGAGCTCGCACTCAAAATCGAGCTGATGAGGCGAGAGCATGGTGCTGGAGTGGAGATAGAGCGCAACAACGCCATGCTCCTTGCCAGAGAGCAGGTGATAGATGCAAATTTGGGCAGTGTCAGGAGGGCAATCTCCACATCGATCATTAGGAAGGGCTACGACAAGGTGCTAAGGAAGGCGCTTGCTGCGGCGAAGGAGATCTCAAATGGCAACGACCTGTTCATAGTCGCAAACAAGTCGCTAAAGCCTGCCCTTGAGAAGATGGGGTACTCGGTGCAGCTCTCCAGCATTGAGGGAGTTGTGATCCAGAGCAGGAACGGCTCGATAAAGATGGATGCGAGCGTAGATACGCTGCTAAACAACAACATGGAGATGATAAAGAGCGCAATCGCAAGGGAGGTATTTGGCGGCAAGGTGCCAAAGCCCGCAAAGCAGGAACGTAAGAAGCCTAGGGCTGCAAAGCCGAAGAGGGCGAAGAAGGCCACGGGAAAGAAGAAGAGGGGTAAGTGAACATGCCAGTAGCTGGTTACGAAGCGGCGAGCATATACGGATACTCAACTGCCAGGGTGAAGGCGATGGAATCGAGACTGATTAGCAAGACTACAATGCAAAGCATAGTGAACTCTAAGGACGTTGCCGCAATGCTTGCGATACTCTTCCAAACCGATTACAAAAAGAACCTTGAGGATTTTGGGGGAGTGAACCTTAGATCCGATCTGATAGACTTCGCCCTCTCAAAGAACCTGGCTGCCAATGTGCACAAGCTGATAACTATAACCCCGATAACCCAGAAGGGGATGATACGCTCGATAGTAGGCAAATGGGACCTCTACAATGTGAAGCTTGCGATCGACGCAAAGGAGAGAGGAAGGGGCTTTGCGGACATCTCAAGATACGTGATAGACCACGGGATCTACAACGCGCAGGAGCTGCGGGAGGTCATGAGCGAACCGAATGTCGAAAGCATGCTGCAGAGGATGATGATCAACTCGCCATACAAGGCGATGCTAGCTACTGTGCTTGAGGACTACAGGAAGGAGAAGAGCGCGACAAGGGCCGGGGCGCTCATAGACAAGCTCTACTACAAGCAGCTTGGATCGATAATAACAAAGCTCCTCGACCTGCACTACGAGTCTGCGCTGATAATAAAGTCGGACATAGATATGCGAAACCTGCTGATGCTTATCAGGGCCAAGAAGTACTCCATGAAGTTCGAGGACCTAAGGGAGATACTCATAGAGAACGGCTCGCTCAAGGCAAACCAGCTCCGCGAGATATACGAGGGCGCCAAGGACATGGAGTCGCTTGTTAAGGAGATAAAGGTTTTTGACCTCGCCGCAGCACTTGAAAGCTACAAGAGCGGGAAGGGCAAGGAGATGCTATTATTTGAGATAGCAATGCGCAATGCCATATTTAGCAAGGCGATGAGCCTGCTAAAGCACAGCGTGCTCTCCTTTGGAACGATGGTGGCTTATGCGTATATGAAGGAGATAGAGGTCTTCACTCTCAGGATTGCAATAAAGGGGAAGGCCTACGAGCTGGGACAGGACGAGATTTCAAAGATGATAGTATGGAAGGCAGAGTAGCAAACAACGAGTACAAGATAGCTGTAGTCGGCAGCCCGCTGCTTGCCACAGGCTCAAAGCTTGCTGGCATACCAGATGCCTTCACCGTCTCAGAGCCAGAGGAGATAGAGGGAACTATGAGAACCTTGATGCAAAAGGAGGAGATAGGGATAATTGTAATAACCGAGAGGAGCATGAGGAAGATAAGGGACAGGAAGCTGATTCATGCAATAGACACGAGCCTGCGGCCGCTCATAATAGACGTGCCAGACTACAACGAGCCGGAGAAGGAGGCTGATGCGCTAAGGAGGCTGATACTAAGGGCGATAGGGATTGATATTAACAAGATGTCAAAGAGATGAAGTGATTTTTTGGGAACAATAGAGAAAATTGCAGGGCCGCTGGTTGTGGCAAAGCAGATGCTCGGAAGCAACATGTATGATGTAGTGAGGGTAGGGGATGCCAAGCTGATAGGGGAGGTAATACAGCTCAGAAAGGACAAGGCCATAATACAGGTATATGAGGACACTACCGGGCTCAGGCCTGGCGAAACGGTAACAACTACAGGGCTGCCGCTTTCCGTGGAGCTTGCCCCTGGAATACTTGGCAAGATATACGATGGTGTTCAAAGGCCGCTTGACTCAATCGAAAAGAAATCAGGCAGTTTCATAGGCAAGGGAATAGAGGTCAGCCCGCTTGACAAGAAGAAGAAATGGAAGTTCACATCCACTGCCAAGAAGGGCGTTCATATTAGCGAGGGCTCGATAATCGGCCATGTGCAGGAAACCGAGCTGATAAAGCACTACATAATGGTGCCAAAGGGAGTGGAGGGAACCCTTGAGAGAATAAAAGAGGGCAGCTTCACAATAGAAGAGGAGATCGCAGTAGTTAGGGGCAAGAGCAAATCCCACAGCCTGAATATGATCCAAAGGAGAGCAGTTAGGATCCCGCAGGGGTTCAAAAGCAAGTTCAGATCCGCTGAGCCGCTGGTCACAGGGCAGAGGGTTGTCGACACCTTCTTCCCAGTTGCAAAGGGCGGGACCGCAGCAGTGCCTGGACCTTTTGGGAGTGGAAAGACAGTGATCCAACACCAGCTCGCAAAATATTCTGACGCTGATATAGTGGTGTATGTGGGCTGCGGCGAGAGGGGGAACGAGATGACAGAGGTTCTGGTAGAATTCCCGCACCTGCTTGACCCAAAAACCAACAAGCCGCTAATCGAGAGGACAGTGCTAATAGCCAACACTAGCAACATGCCTGTGGCTGCAAGGGAGGCTAGCATCTATACTGGTATAACACTGGCGGAATACTTCAGGGACATGGGATACAACATAGCGCTCATGGCAGACTCAACGTCAAGGTGGGCAGAGGCCATGAGGGAGATGTCTGCAAGGCTTGAGGAGATGCCTGGGGAAGAGGCGTATCCAGCGTATTTGCCAAAGAGGCTAGCAGAGTTCTATGAGAGGGCAGGGAAAGTGGAGAGCAGGAACGGGAAAGTAGGCTCGATAACGGTTATAGGCGCTGTGTCGCCGGCCGGAGGGGACACCTCGGAGCCGGTATCGCAGGGAACGCTCAGGGTAACCAAGGTGTTCTGGGCTCTTGATGCATCGCTTGCCAGCTCAAGGCACTTCCCGTCCATCAACTGGCTAAACAGCTACTCGCTTTATTTAGGCTCGTTTCACGAATGGTATGTGAAGAATGTCGGGGAGATGTTCCCAGAAAACAGGCAGAACGCAATGAAGCTGCTCCAGCATGAGGCTGAACTAAAAGACATAGTGCAGCTCGTGGGAGCAGATGCGCTTCCTGATACCGAGAGGGTGGTGCTCGAAGTTGGAAGGATGATAAGGGAGGATTTCCTCAGGCAGAGCGCGTTCGACCAGATAGATGCATACACAAGCCTTGAAAAGCAAAAACTCATGCTAGACAACATACTCTACTTTGGAAAGAGAGCGGACGAGGCTGCAAAGCGAGGCGTGCCTGCAGACAAGATCACAAGCATGAAGGTGCGAGGCGAGATCTCTAGGATGAAAGAGTGGATCGAGAAGGATGCAGAGGCATCGGCAAAGAAAGTAAGGGCAGGAATAGATGCGGAGTTCGACGCGCTGGTTAGGGAGGAGGCAGTTGCAGCGAAATAGGTGATGGCATGAACTTAGAAATAGAATACAAAACAATAGAAAGCGTTGCAGGCCCTCTGGTAGTTGTAAAGCAGGTAAGGAACGCATCGTACAACGAGATTGTAAGGATAAATATGACAAACGGTGAGTCGAGGCTCGGGCAGGTGCTTGAGACTGGGGAGGGCTACGCAGTTGTGCAGGTGTTCGGACCTACAAACGGCATCAACATAGACAAGACCTCGGTGACCTTCCTTGGGGACACCTTCAGGTTCGGGGTATCTGAGCAGATGTTCGGAAGGGTGTTCAACGGCCAGGGAAAGCCAATTGACGTCAAGGCCGATGTCGCATACGAGGAGAAGTTCGATGTCAACGGCGAACCGATAAACCCGGTATCCAGAACCCTGCCCAGCGACTTCATAGAAACAGGGGTGTCAGCAATAGACGGCCTGATAACCCTTGTCAGGGGGCAGAAGCTTCCGATATTTTCCGGTTCCGGATTGCCCCACAACGAGCTTGCCGCGCAGGTGGCAAAGCAAGCAAGGGTCAAGGGAAGCAGCGAGCATTTCGCAGTGGTGTTTGCAGGGATTGGCATAACATACGACGATGCCACGTTCTTCATCAACGAGTTCAAGAAGACCGGGTCGCTTAGCAGGACTGTGGCGTTCATCAATTTGGCAGACGACCCAAGCATAGAGAGGATACTTACGCCAAGGATAGCACTCACGACCGCCGAGTTCCTTGCGTACAGAAAGGGCTACCATGTGCTTGTCATACTAAATGATATGACCAACTACGCAGAAGCGCTTAGGGAGCTGGCAAGCGCAAGGGAGGAGGTGCCGGGGAGGAGGGGATATCCCGGTTATATGTACACTGACCTTGCCTCGATATACGAGCGCGCAGGCATAATAAGGAACGGAAAAGGGAGCATAACGCAGCTTGACGTGGTGACCATGCCAGGAGACGATGTGACGCATCCGATACCTGACCTTACCGGGTACATAACCGAGGGCCAGATATTTTTGAGCAGGGATCTTGCCAACAGAGGGATCTACCCTGCGATAAACCCTCTCGGCTCGCTCTCAAGGCTAATGAACAACGGAATAGGGGCAGGGAAGACAAGGGAGGATCACCGGGGCGTGGCAGACCAGCTCTACGGTGCTTACGCAAAGGCGCAGGATGCAAAGAACCTGAGCTCGGTAGTCGGGGCCGAGGCCCTGAGCGAGGCTGACAAGACCTACCTCAAGTTCGGCGAGGACTTCGAGAAGAGGTTCATCGGCCAGGGAAGGGACGAGAACAGGAGTGTTGAGGATACACTAAACATCGGATGGGACCTGCTCTCATACCTAAAGGAGGAGGACCTCAACAGGATAAAGAAGGAGTACATAGCAAGGTATTACAAGAAGCAGTGAGCACTTGAAAAGACTAAACCCGACAAGAATGAACCTTCTCATCACAAAGAGGATGAAGGGCATGGCAAAGAAGGGCCACGACATACTCGAGAGGAAGAAAGAGGTTCTTGTCATTGAGTTCATGAAGCTGCTCCAGCAGTCCAAAAACGACAGGTCGTACCTCTACCAGCTCATACAAAAGGCGTATAAGAGCGTTGCGATAGCCTCAACTTATGTTGGCGACTTCGAGCTCGAGAAGGTTGCAGCGCACGTGAGCAAGAGTGCCCCGGTGAGGATAACCTTAAAGAACATCATGGGGGTTAGGGTGCCTGAGATAAGCAGGTCAGAGGGCAGCATAGGGCTTCTTAATAGGGGTTATAGCATAATCACTACGAGCACCGCAGTGGATGATGTGAGCGATTCTTTCCAGGAAGTTGAGAACGCGATAATAGACATAGCCAAGAGAGAGCAGGGGCTTAAGAGAATAGTGATCGAGATAGACAAGACCAAGAGGAGAGTCAATGCTCTTGAGTACGTGATAATGCCAGGGCTTGATGCCCAGCGCAAATACATTGCGATGAGGCTCGAGGAGGTGGATAGGGACATGTTCTCGGCGCTAAAGCACGTAAAGAAAAGGCTTGCAAAGGTGGAGCAATGAACAGCGCCTGCCTCTTCAGCGGGGGCAAGGATTCCGCGCTCGCGCTGCACAGGGCAATTGAACAGGGAATAAAAATCGATCTGCTTCTTACCATGAAGTCAAAGAACCAGTTCAGCTACATGTTCCATTACCCGAACATAGAAACCACAAGGCTGCAGGCAGAGGCTCTGGGGATAAAACAGGTTTTCGTTGAGACCAAGGGAATCAAGGAGGAGGAGTTAGCCGACCTTGAAAGGGCTCTATTAGAGAACAATGTGAAGGTGCTTGTGACTGGTGCGGTTGCAAGCACGTACCAGAAGGACAGGATTGAGGCAATAGGAAAAAAGTTAGGCATAGATGTAATATCACCCTTGTGGCACATTGAACCTGTAAAGGAACTCAAGGAGCTCACAGAGAATTTTGAGGTAATAATTACGCAGGTTAGCGCAGAAGGGCTTGATGAAACTTTTCTTGGGAAGAGGATCGACAGTGAGATGATTGAAAGGCTCAAGGCGGTGAGCAAGAAGCACGGAATTAACATGCTTTTCGAGGGAGGGGAGGCCGAGACATTCGTGCTTGACGCCCCGTTGTTTAAAAAGAGGATAGTTATAGATCAAGCAAAAATGGTGCGTGAAGGACAGATAGGCAGGTATCTGATTAACAGGGCGCATCCTGAAGAGAAAAACAGAGATAGATGATTTGGCATGAAAATACTTGTAACCGGCGCTAATGGCTATCTGGGCGGTAGATTATACCAAGATCTTAGGGAAGACTTTGAAACGTATGGCACTTACAATAGGGAAAAGCTGTTTCCAGAATTGGTAAAAATGGATATGGCACCCCCTTTTCCCTTTTCATGAGCTTGATTATTTCGTTTCCGTCACTTAGTATTATCTTCTTGGCTTTCTCAAACTCCATCTTATCCTTGTTTATCACAGCCCTTTGCACTGTTCCGTATATTACAGCTATGTTTAGCTTCCCCATTATATCAAACAACCTCTTTCTTAGCCATTTAAATTCTTTACTCATAAGGCGTTTTGATGGTTTTCTTTGAAGGAGAGTCTGGCAAAAATCTGTAAAAATCAGAAGATTTAATAAGGACTTTGTGGTAAATTACATTATGGATGATATTAAAATTTGGAGGGAGGAAGGATGGTATATTGTAAACATACCGGCTTTGGGGATCGTAGATCAGGCAAGGACGCTCAAGGAGCTTAAGAAGGAGTTAAAGGAGGCGATAGAGCTCTCAATTGAAAGCATTATAATAGACGAATTGAAGATAACTGGAAAGAAGGTAAGCGGATTGCGTGAACTTTTGACTAGTGCAGTTCTCAATAGGGTAGATACGTCGATTTCTAGAAAACAAGGAAAGATTATAGAGGCAAGCGCTTAGTGGCTGACTTTATGCCAGGGCTGGTTATAAAGGATGTTGAACTCCTCAGGATCCTTACAAAAAAGTTTGGCTTTTTGGTATTAAGACAGAAGGGTAGCCATGTAAGGCTCTCCAATGGCGTACGAAGGGTAACAATACCGATCCATAACAGGGAGCTAAAACAGGGCACGTTAAATTCAATACTAGTTCAGGTAGGTCTTACTAGAGAGGACATACTAAAAGCCGGTAGATAGGGATAAATAACTTTGATCGATTTTACTAGTGTGTTATTATGGTACTTTCAAAAAGGAGCAAATACGCATTCAACCCGATAGACGAGGACAATGAGCTGGCGGCAAAGATAATGAAAAGCGGTAAGAAGGTGATGCAGCTCAACAGGGGGGACATTGCAATATACTTCCCGACACCTAAGTACATCAAGGACGCTTATATAGAGGCGATACGGGAGAACAAAATGGGATACACGCAGTCGCGTGGAATACCTGAACTAATTGATGCGGTAATAGAGAGATACAAAAGGATGTTCAGGATAGGCTTAAGTGAAGAGGATATAGTAATAACAGAGGGGGTTTCAGAAGCGCTCTACTTCTTGAATGCCTCGATGCTCAATCCCGGAAATCACGCGGTTGTGTTCAAGCCATACTATACTCAGTACATACCAAACATTGAACTATCTGAAGGGAAGGCATACCATCTTGACTACGATGAGAAGCGGGGCTGGGATATAGACACCGATGAGCTGGATAGGCATATGAAGAAGATGAAGGAAAGGCGTGGGATTAAGTACATCATGATAACCAATCCGAACAACCCTACAGGAACAGTGCTGGGAAGGAGAACCCTTGAGGAAGTGGTTGAACTGGCAAAGAACCATGGGCTCGCACTGGTAAGCGATGAGATATATGATGAGATAGTTTTCAACGGGGCAAAGTTCACTAGCGTCTCGCAGCTTGCAAAGGGCGTTCCGCATGTAATACTAAACGGAGCCTCAAAAAACCTTGACGCCACGGGGTTTAGGATAGGATATATGATAGTTCCAGGGGAGGACAAGGAGTCCATGGAGCTAAAGAGGAAATTTGAAGATTTTGCAACAGTTAGGGTGTCGGTCAATGCCCCTGCCCAGTATGCGGTAGCAGAGGCAATAAGGAACGTGAAGGAGCATAAAAGGGCAATAGGGTACATGGTTGGCGAGATAGAGAACAGGGTAAACTACGCAATGAAACTGCTTGGCGAAAATCCTTACCTGACAACTGTAAAGCCGCATGGCGCCTACTACATTTTCCCTAGAATAGATTTAAAATCCTTGAATTACAAAAAGGATAAGGAGTTCGTTGACGACCTTCTGGAGAAGACGCTTGTCCAGTTCACAAGGGGATCTGGCTTTGGGGCACAGAGCCATTTTAGGATTGTGGCATTGCCGGAAAAGAAGGTTCTGGGAGAAGCAATAAATAGGATGAACGACTTCTGCAGGAAGAGGGCAAGGTAAGCAAGCGCGGAGGTATTGTCTAATGGTAGGACGTCACCCTTACACGGTGAAGGCCTGGGTTCGATTCCCTGTACCTCCATATTACGTCAGGTAAGGTGTATGTTGGCATAGTAACTTAACTTCGCCACTTCACACTAACCAAATTCTCTAAATCGATTCGCCAAATCGACTTTTACCAGCGCAGATTGAGGTTTTTATCCCCATATTTGAGGGGAAAATCGTCCAAAACGGCACGAATTGGCGGTGAAAGTTGTTCGGCCAGGATTTCCGCACTGTTTTTCGGTCAAATTTATGTTAGTGAAGTATCATGCTTAAAGTTAGGCTGGCGACTTTTTATTATCTCGCCGATAGCTGCAATGAAGTCTGGGCTTGTATTCAGCGATTCGGTTCTTATCAGTCTTGCATCATGCGAATCGGCGAGGGCCTTCGCCTCGATATCGATATCATAAAGCACTTCCAGATGGTCCGATACAAAACCTATGGGGCAAATGAGGATGTCATTTTTTCCATCGTCCATTAGTTCTGACAGGGTTTCTTTTAGATCTGGGCCAAGCCACTTTTCCTTAGGGCACCTTGGTGCGCTCTGATATGCTAGCCTCCATCTCTTCAAATCGAGTATTTTTGCAATGCCGATGCAGCTCTCCAAAAGCTGCGCAACATAGTCGTCGCCATCATACACAATCTTCTCTGGAAGGCTGTGTGCAGTGAACACTATCTGAATACCGTCAAGCCCTGCTTCCTGAAATTTTTCTGCAGCCTTTCTTATCTTTCCCGCTACTGCGCACAGAAATCCGTGGTCGCGGTTCCAGCTCTGTACAAAGTCAATCTTCAGATTGCCTTGAACGCTTAGTATACGCCTTTCGTACTCGCTTATACTCATCGAAGAATGGTGAGGGGCGAGCACCATCCCTATTGCATTATTTATCCCGTCGTTGTGCATCTTCTTGATGGATTCCTCTATGAATGGCTCCCAATGCTTCATCCCAACATAGATCCGAAATTTCGCCGAACTGCTGGAACTGAGATATTCCTGCACCATCCTTGCCTGATCCAGCGTTATCCCAAGCAAGGGGGATTTTCCCCCTATGGCGATATACCTATTTTTCAGCGTCTCGACTTCGCTATATGACGGAACCCTGCCGCCACGTATGTTGGTGTAGTATTTACCCACGTTTTCGAGGGTGTCAGGACTACCGTATGCCATCAAAAGCACCCCAGTCTCATCCATCGTATTGCCTCTTGTAGCTGTGCACAACATTGACCAACTCTGCGACATTTTCCACAGGAGTATTGGGGAGTATGCCGTGCCCGAGATTGAATATGTGACCGATTCTGTTTGCTTTTTTCAGCACGTCTAGCGACATTGCCTTGAGCGATTGACTTGAGAGCAGTGCTTTGGGATCTAAGTTGCCCTGGATCCCGATATTATTGCCAAGCCTTTTCCATGCCTCATCTATGTTAATTCTCCAATCTATTCCAATAACATCTCCGCCTGCCTCTTTCATACTCTCCAGAAGATGCGAGGTGTTTGTGCCAAAATGTATTGATGGTATCCCTTTCTTTTTGACTGAGCCAAGTATCATCTGTGAGTACCTTAGTACAAATTCGTCGTATTCGTCCCTGCCCAGTATGCCAACCCAGCTGTCGAATAACTGTATGACGTCAACGCCTTCGCTTATCTGTTCTGCAAGGTAGCTCACCGTCAGCTCTGTAAGCTTGCGCATCAGAGTGTGCCATGCCTGCGGATATCTTCTCATGAATGCCTTGGTCGCCACGAAATCCTTGGACGCCTTCCCTTCTATTAGGTAGCTTGCAAGCGTGAACGGCGCCCCGGAAAAGCCTATTAGGGGAACGTCGAGCCTGCGCTTTGCCTTCCTTATCAATTCAAAAACAAACGGCACATCTCCTCTCACTTCGTGACAAGACAATTTCTCGACAGACTGTGGGCTTCTCACCGGATCCTTTATCACAGGCCCCACTTCGTCGCGGATCTCGAAATCCATGCCTATGCTCTTAAGGGGTAGCATTATATCGGCAAACAGTATTGCCGCATCGAAACCGAACCTTTCGACAGGCATGCATACTATTTCGCTTGCAAGATCCGGATCGTTGAATATCTCCATGAGCGACTTTTCTTTCCTTATTTCCCTGTATTCGGGAAGGTATCTTCCTGCCTGCCTCATTATCCATATTGGGGTGTGTTCGGTAGGCTCCTGCCTGCAGGCCTTTAACAGAATGTCGTTTCTGATCATGCATTCACCAGAGCGTTTTGATTATCTCCTCTATTGACCTGCGCACTCCCAGAAATACTGGCGTTTCCTTAAGAGTATACTTCCTGACTCTCGCCTCGCGCAACGCCCTCGCGAGATCCCTGTACTCACGCAGGTCGTCTGTCTCGTATGAGAGCACGAATTCCTGGTCGTCCAAGCCGAACGAATATGCGAGCCCCTGCCTTATCGACTTGAATCCCCTTGCAATCTGGACGTGCTCTTTCATCATTTCGCCTCTCTCATCTCCGCCCAGCAGGTACCATTCGGAGGTTTTGATGAACGGATAGACGGCAATGTATTTGCCGCGCTCGCTTGAATTTAGAGACTGAGATTGCGTATCATGCTCCCTTACATATTCAGATTTGCCAGTCAATCCTATGAGCGAGTGTTTTAGAAGAAGATACCTGCCAATTCCAGACTTTAGCAGTTGCGTCAAAAAGTACTGAAGTTCTTCAAGCGAGCTACTAACTAGCCATAGCATAATGTCAGCTTCCGGCTCTATGCCAGTGAGGGCATAGCTGCCCACCCTGATGTGCTTCTGGCTGTTTATGAGCTTCAACGCTTCGTCGCGCCTAGACTCCTTCTCTGTATCTCCAAGAGAGTACCAAGCGCTGTCAAGCTTGAGAACTGCAAACTGCACAAATACATCGTCGCTGTGCATCTAATCTCCAATATAATCTTTGAGCACAGCCCTAATAATACCTTCTGCAGTGTGTTCTTGGGCGACTATACTACTTGCGCCTAAATCCCTGACGGCGATTGCAGTTACAGGGCCTATACAGATAATCTTCGAGCCAATCCCGGCTAGGCTACCAGCACCAAACAGCTTGGCGAAGCTTGCAACTGCCGAAGTGCTGCTAAAGACGATGTACGAAATACCACTGTCGCACATGATTTTTTGCAGTTTATCGTAACCGCCGCTTACCTGAATTGTCTTGTATGCATCAACCTGTGACACTATTGCGCCCCTTTTCTTAAGTGCAACTGGCAGGCTCATATCGGCAATGTTGGATCTGAGAAGTAGTATGCGCTTGCCGCTCACATCTCCCATTCCATTTACGACCTCCATTGTAAGATAGCGCCTTGGCACATAATCAACCTTTACCCTGCCTTCAGCCAGAGCTCTTGCAGTTGCAGGGCCGACTGCGGCAACCTTGGGGCTACAGATCATACAACCGAGCTCCCTCATCCGCTCCAGCACGAACCTTGCCCCGTTACCGCTAGTGAAAACAACCCAGTCATAATCCGACACGCATCTTATCGCCGAATCGAGATAGTAGTTGTCATCTAGAGGCATGGTCTTAATTGTGGGAAAGAGTATAGGTTTGCTGCCTAGTTCCCTGAACCCTAGTGATAGTGCCTCAGCAAGCCTTCTCTCAGAGGTTATCAGTATATTTTTGTTGCGCAGTGGTTCATAGTCTATCTCCCCGCCAAGTATCTTGTAGGCACCCTGTGCCAGCAGCCTCTGTGCAAGCTTGTTGCCAATGCTCCTTGCCCCGCCTATTGCCCCTGCCATCTTCCCCCTGAATATCTTTTTGCCTGAATCGTTGCCGACAAATCCATGCAAAAGCACGCTGCCATCTTTTACCTCTGCATATGCGCCTATTGGCACAACGCATCCACCGCCAAGGCTGCCCAAGAACGCACGCTCCTCGTCAGTCGCAACCCTTGTCTGGATATGCTCCACTTTTTTTAGCATAGCGTTGAGCTCAACATCTCCTCTTCTGGTCTGAATTGCAAGCGCACCCTGCCCAGGCGCAGGGACCATCATACTTATCGGAAGGTACTCTGCTATTCTGTCTGCGGCACCCAGCCGGATAACTCCTGCCGCAGCTATCACTATAGCATCATACTCGCCATTGTCGAGCTTGCGTATCCTCGTATCTACATTGCCTCTAAGACCCATGATATTAAAATCATCTCTGTATGCACGCAGCTGGCTCATCCTTCTGGGGCTCTCTGTGCCTATCCTCGCGCCCCTAGGCAGCTGGTCCAATCTGAGATCTCCATTCGAGATAAGCACATCACGCGCGTCCTCCCTTCTAGTTACCGCACTTACTGCAAGGTCGCTGTGTATAATTGTGGGCAGATCCTTGAGGCTGTGAACTGCGATGTCGATTTTCTTGGTCAGTAACTCATCTTCGATGTCTTTAGTGAAAATGCCGTCCGTAGAGATGTCGCTCAGCGGAACCTCAGGCTTCCTGTCACCCTCAGTTTTTATGTAGACAATCTCGTAATCAAAGCTTGGATGCACAGCTGTTATTGCATCTGCAGCCTGCTGCGTTTGTATTGTGCTCAGCTTGCTCCCTCTTGTGCCTATTATGAAACTGCGCGCCATGGTGTCACTCTACAACTAGGTACTGTATTAGAATAGACTTCGGATAATAAAAAGTGATGCGTAGAGGAGTTGAAACTTCCTTGCTATTGTAGGGCGCCACTATCTGGCTTTGACTCTTGATTTGGCGGGTCCTTTGTGGCACTCTCACTTTTGTCTCCTCTGACAACACCTATTAGGGCGACTATAAACCCGACAAGTATTATGCCCCACCCAACCCATAATATTGTAGAAGCTGGATAGTGTAGAAGGCTTGAAGTAAAGTTGTATCCGGAATTGAGCAAAATGCCAATGATGACAATTATGACCCCGATTACAAAAAGAAATGCTTCCATGATATAGCTATTGCTGCAAAAATTTAAATATAAGGACATTGGCCATCTGGCCATTTCATCTAACGGAATGAACAGCTCATGGATTGTGGTTATGCCGCATGAGGATGCAGGGCTTTAGTACCCGTCCTTCCTTTTCTTTGAGGAAAACAGGGGATATGGCAAATTTGGCTGATGTGGGGTTTATATTACATTGCAGTGCAACTCCACCTATGGCCAAAAAAACCACTATGAGGCTGCAGTTCACAGCAGCTGCGATAGCAATACTTGTGATAGTTGCAGTAGCAGTCATATTCTTTTACAATCCCAATAGGGTTCTGCCCACTCACCAGGCGCAATATTATGCCGGGGAGAAGGTAAGCAATTTCCTTATTACCAAGGTAAACCCAGAAAACGTTACTGGCATTCTTTATGTGCAATACCCACTTGCATACCAAAATGGAACGACAACCACAATTCGCATCGGCGAAAGCATCGGGTATAGCTGCGATGGTACAGCTGCAAGGCTCATTGGAATAAATGGTACATCTGCGGTTTTTGTGCTCAACATTACAAGATCTTCTTACGGATGCCCAATCTGAGAGGCTTGCCAAAGCGCTTCATCGAGAACCTTGAGATGTCATGCTTTGTGCTTCCGTATATCGCAAGGTCTGCAAGGATTCTGCCAATCAGAGGTGCAAACTTGAATCCGTGGCCAGAAAACCCTGTCGCGACTATCATAGTGCTGTTTGGCTGGTCAATTATGAAATCCTCGTCTGGGGAGATATCGTACATGCATAGCTTCTTTTCTAAGATTTTTCCATTGGCGAGCTTTGGTATGTAGTATTTTGCCAATTTCCTAAGCCTTGCCGTTGACTTAAATTCCCCAGAGTCCTTGAGTTTTTGCGGGTCCGCAGACTTTGCAGAGTCTACCGCCACCTTCACCGCGTTTATCCCGTGCATCGGGATGCCGTAGAAATGGTCGCCTTCCATGTAGCTGAAGAGCGGGAATTTCCCAATCTTGAAATCACTCTGGTTCTTGGGCTTTATATAAAGGACTTCCTGCCTTGTGGTCTTTATTGGGTATCTACCCCCAAAAAGCTTGTTTATCCAGAAGCCTGCGGTGACTACTATCTTCCTTGCGTATATTTTTTCGCCATGCTCTAGCAGCACGCAGTTGTCTGCGATCGCAATTACTCTGGATTCTTCTCTTACCTTAAGACCGCGTTTCTTTCCAAGCGCAACAAACACATCTATCGCAGCAGATGCGCTCAGCACCCCGCCGCTTGGATCAAGAAGCCCGAAGCTGGCATCAAACTGCGGAAACCTGCGGTTTAGCTCTTTTTTCTCAAGCAGCTCTGCCTTGAGCCCCAGCTTTTTTAGTGCAAGATAGTATTGTAACACGTTCTCCCTGCCGCTCTTTTCCAAGGAGATCTTAGAGCCCCAGCCTACGCTGTGCTGAATCGAATACCTGGTATTGTTACCGTCTTCCTTGCATAGAGATAGCAGGCCCCCCTTAAAATAAAGTTTCGTTCCGGATTCCCTCTCAAGTGCCTTCCAGAGCTTAAGACTTTCCATCGCAAGTTTGGTGTATAGGGGATCGCCATAGGCATACCTGAAGAACCTGCTGTGATCCTGCGACTGGTTGAACGCGCCCTTGACTGTAAACTGTTCAATTAAGAGCACTTTTTTGCCCTTCTTTGATAGGTTGTAGGCCGCAGAGCACCCCATTATCCCGGCCCCTACAACTATCACATCGTAGGCTATTCTCTCACTGCCGCCTTTTATCATCGTGATATAACCACTCCCATTTCAAGAAGCGAATGCCTGACGCGTGAGAGTTCCATCGCAGAGCTCCTGCCTCTGCCGGCAATCCCGATTGCCGCCCCAAATGCCATTACGCTTCTTTTGTCTATTGCGACCCTGTCAATATTGGCGCCGCGCATATCTGCACCTTTAAGTTTTGCCCCCCTCAAATCTGCACCCTTCAAATCTGAACCTTTTAGGTATGCACCCTCCAGATTTGCCCTGTATAGATTGCAGCCTCTGAGGAAAGCCCCCCAGAGATAGCTGTCTATTAGTATCGCGTTTGAGAGTTTGGCATACCCAAGATATGCGCCGCTTAGATTCGCGCCTTTTAGGTTCGCAAACTCAAGATTAACATAGCCCATGTTTGCTCCTCCAAAACTTGCAGCCTCGAGATTCGCCCTGGCAAGATTTGCCGAGGTGATGTTGGCACCCCCAAGATTTGCGCCCTTAAGATTGGAGCCACCCAGCTTACAATTGCTCAGGTCTGCACCGCCAAGATTTGAGGCTGCCAAATTTACCCTACCTAGCTTTGCCCCCTTGAGTACAGCTCCTGATAAATCCGCACTCTCTAGGTCGAATCTGAGCAGTTCTAGATCTGAGAGGAGTGCGCCTTTCCACCTCTTTCCAATTAGGTAGTGCCTGTCCCGTACCCTTTCAATGAACTGCTTTGCGTCAATTTTAGGCATAGGATAACATCGAATCGTAGTATTTTATAGCACTACCGAAAAATAACTTGACAGTCTAGCCATTCAAAAGATTCTGCAAAGGCGCCAATGAACAGATGCTCGTTATCTCTTGCGCTGTTGTCAACCTAGTGAAATGTGCGATTGATAAAGACAGGCTCCTCCTTGTTTT
>JAGWGI010000026.1 GCA_028867435.1 Microcaldota archaeon
TGGGCATGACTCCTGCAGAGAAGGCAGGACTTATCGAGTATAACGGTGAAAAATATGAAACCGACAGATGGAAATTCCTGATAAAACAAGCAACGGAACACATCAATTTCTGTTTGACGTTAGTATCATTCGTATTGTGGTACAGTGCCCAGCGATGGCTCTGCCCCAAGGCTTATATATTTATTTGGTTTAATTTTAAACTAGTTTAAATATAAACTAGTTGATTCTTTGGACAAAAAAGGCACGCCACCTCTTAGCAAGGGCTTCAGGAACGAGATGCTAAGAATAATACTGCTCAACCACCTTGGCAGGCATTCAGGATACCCATACGAGCTTCTCAAGGCGATAGAGTGCAAGAAAGTGTTCATCTTCGAAGGGCTCACCAAGAACGACCTTTACAACGCCATTAATTCCATGGAGAAGCAGGGCTTCATTAAAAGTAGAATCGTGATGAAGGGCGCGAAGGTCCAAAAGCACTACTACCTGACTGCAAAAGGCAGGAAGGTGGTTTTGGCCTCTAGGAAGGCGATGGTGAATTCCTTCACTGAAGTCAAAAAGATGATGTCGGAGATGTAAATGGCGGAATACGCGATAGAAATAGATGGCCTGGTAAAGAAGTTCGGCGACTTCACTGCAGTCAATGGAATCTCATTCAAGATAAAGAAAGGCGAGATATTCGGGTTGCTCGGTCCAAACGGGGCAGGAAAAACCACTACCATAAACGTGGTTCTGGGTTTGCTCAAGCTGACTTCAGGGAAAATAACGGTTAACGGCCTCGATATTAAAAAGTACGGTGAGGAAATAAAGCAGAGAATAGGCTTGATGACCCAGGAGACCGTAGTTGAGGGAGATCTTACCGCATGGGAGAACCTCGAGATATTCGCAGAGCTCTATCATGTCTCACCAGCAGGGGAGAGGAACAAGAGGATAGTCGAGGCGCTAAAAGAGGCAGAGCTTACAGACTTTGCGAAAAAGAAGGCAGGCACATTTTCTGGTGGGATGAAAAGGAGGTTAGAGCTTGTCAAATCAATGATACAGCACCCCAGCATACTCATCCTAGACGAGCCGACTACGGGGCTTGACATCCAGAACAGAACCAACATGTGGAAGCACATAAAGGAGCTCAATTCGCTTGGAGTCACAATAATACTCACAACTCAGTATCTCGAGGAGGCCGACGTGCTCTGTGACAGGATAGCAATCATAGATCACGGCAAGATAAAGGCAATAGGCACGGTATCAGAGCTCAAGAAGGTGGTTGGAACGGGAAGAATCTTGGAGGTCATTGCTGAAAACCACGGCGATGCCGCAGCGATATCCGGAATCCTTAAAACGCACTTCAAGTTAAAGCCCGAGATAAAGGTAGACAAGGTGACTGCAATCGTGGAGATTGGCCATGAAGAGAAGACGATGTCAAAGCTCCTAATAGAGCTGAGCAAAAAGAGGATAAAGATCTCTTCGGTTAGCATGCACATGCCAACACTTGACGACGTCTTTATGGCACTGACCGGCGCCTCTACAAGGGATGCGACCCATGACGATAACTCATCAAGGATGGACTCGATGATGCGAGGAATGAGGGGGATGAGATGAGCTTGCTTACCGACTCGTTTACGCTCTTCAAGAGGGAGATGCTCATATTCAGGAGCAATCTCAAGGTAAACTTGATAAGGTCGATAATCTTCCCGCTTGTCTTCATAGTGTTCTTCGGCAACATAGGGACATCGATTAACAATGCCCCGATAGTGGTGGTGAACTCTGCAAACAACCCCCAGTCACTCTCATTCATAAGCGACCTCCAGGCAAACAACTACCTCTCGATAAGCACTATAACCGATGAGGCAACGGCACTGGGCATGCTGCAGAACGGAAAAATACAGATAGTAGTGGTTATACTGCCCACATTCCCTAGCAGCAAGCAAAACGTTCCTGGGATACAGGTGTATTACAGCAATACCCAGCAATCAGTGACCGGCTTTGCGCTGCCAATCATAAGTGCTGCAGCTGCCAAATTCGACAACAACGTTCAGTCAGTGAATAAAGGCCCCTCTGCTTCCTCAAATCCCTCCGGAGGGCAGGTGGCATCCAATGCGCTTTACGCAGCTAACGGCAACTACAAGGATTTCCTTGTCGGCGGGATAGTGCCGATGGTAGTTGTTTTTGGCTCCTTGTTTGGCGGTGGGATCTCGCTGATCAGCGACAGGCAGCTTGGAAACCTAAAGGCATTCTTCATAACCCCTATCAACAGGAGCGCAATAGTGCTCAGCAGAATACTTTCTGGCTCGGTAGTTGCGCTCCTCTACGCATTTCTGGCCCTGCTAATCGGCGTGCTTGACGGTGCCCAGATTGCAGGCGGGTTTGAGACTATAGCCGTGATTGCAATCGTCGCCGTAATACTGAGCTGCGGTTTCACCTCTGTTGCGCTGATACTCGCCTCGAAGATCAAGAGGGTTGATGCCTATGCGATATTCTCGCAGGTTGTTGGGCTGCCGCTCTGGTTCATCTCAGGAGGGATAATTCCGGTGCAGAGTCTTCCATCGTTTCTTGCAGCTGTATCTGTAGTGGACCCGCTCACCTATGCCAACACGATAATAAGGGCGCTAACATTGCAGGGGTTTATAGCATTCGATGTTCTGCTGCTCAATCTCGGAATTATCTCCCTCTTTGCCATTGTATTCATCTTCCTGTGCTTAAAGGTGTTTAAGAGCTCATCTACAGAGGAGTGATATTGATATTTAGGTGTATGAATGGATATCGGAAAAAAATTATATGACGGATTTTTGGCGGGAATTGCCGCAATCGGGATCTTGGTGCTGCTCTCTGGCATTGCAAGCGCAAACGGCGAACTTTCTGTAGTGAGCCTTGGTATATTGCCGCAGCCCGTGCTAGCGGGCCAGAACGCCACGATAACCTTCCAGCTCTACGATTCCTACGGTGCACTGAGCAATGTCAACTTCGGGCTTGCAGGTAGCTACCCGCTGCTTAACTATTCGCCAATAGACACGCAGCTGATTAGTTCCATGAGCCAGGGGATATACAACGGCCAAGGCTCCTACTTCAAGTACCAAATACACATACCACAGAATGTGCAGTCAGGAACATATACACTATATGTTGATGCATCCTACCTGCTCAGCTCAACAACAAACGGCCAGTCGACCCTCGAATCAGCATCATCGAGCATCCCCATTTCAATGTACATAAGCGGCACCCCGCAGATAGTGCTCTCTGCCACTCCTCAGTCCCAGATAGTTCCGGGAAGCCAGTTTGCCGTAGATATACAGGCGCTAAATACGGGCACAGCTGAGGCAACCAATGTGAGCCTTACATTAGTTGGCAACTCCAACTTCAGTATTGCCGGTGCATCGACTTTCAACCTTGGTGCGATCCAGGCCAGTGGATCCGCTACAGGCGAGGCATCGCTAGAGGCGAACAGCACGCTGACTCAGGGAAGCAGCCATATCCCAGTAATTCTGCGCTACACAACGCAGTACGGCGCAAACGTAACAAGGACTATTAGCGTGCCGATAAGCGTGCTTGTGGAGCAGCCAAACCTCGTGGCAAGCATAACCGCATCGCAGCCACAGACCTTGTATGCAGGCTCTAATCAGACTCTGACGGTATCGATACAGAACATAGGCACCGGAGTTGCTAAGAACGTCACGGCAATGTTCCTTAGCACCCCAAACCTGACTGTCGGAAACTCAGCCTCTTCAGACTTCATCGGCACTATAGACGCAGGCTCTTCAGTTTCTCAATCGGTGTTCGTGACAGCGGATAAGAAGGACAACCTTACCAACTACGCCCTTCCTGTACGCTTCACATACTCGAACGCAAACTATCAGAGTACTATAAAAAAGATTGGATACCTTAACGTAACGCTGCAAAGATCAGCCATATACAACATAACCAACGTTACCGATTCCCTGCAGCCAGGGGCAACGTACGCGCCGATCTCGTTCACAATAAAGAACATAGGAGCAGAGAGTGCGCAGCAGGTGACGTTTAGCCTGCAGACAATCTATCCAATCTCCCCGGTAAACCCGAATGTGTATGTAGCGCAGCTCTCTCCTGGGCAATCCAAGAAGATAACATTCTATGTGAATGTTGACACTCAGGGCAACCTCGGCAACTATCCTGTGACCATCTACGAGCAGTGGTCTCAGCCAAATGGTGCAACAAGCCAGCAGTACAGCGGCTCAAATAACTATTACGTCTCTGTCTACGGCTCTGGCTCTAATGCTGGAGGTGCGACAGCTGCGATAGTAGTGGTGGTGATCCTTGTGATAGTAGCCGCAGTCCTCTACAGAAGGGGCATAATAAAGCTGCCGTCTCAGGCAAAGAAGAAGGAGAAGCCAAAGCAGTAGTTGCCTAGATTGCTACGCCAAAGTAGAGCCTGGCAAGCGACCCTATGATGATGGTCACGGCAGCTGCGCCAAGCGTTATTATGATCATCTCCAGGCTCCTCTTCTTTATGCTCGTGTCGCTGACCACCCCGATTACAATTGAGGCCATGACCAGAGCGAGTATGTCAAGGAGCACAGCAACAGCGATTCCGAAGTATCCCGTCATGCCAAAGAGAAAAGGTATCAGGGGAACCAGCGAGCCTACAAAGTAGAAAACTCCGGTGTAATATGCGTCCTTTGTGGGCTCTGTCATTCTAAGCTTGTGTGTCCTCTCCTCTATCGCCTTGCTGACTATGTTCTGCGACTTGGATGATAAGTATGCTCCCCCTGCCATCGAGAGGGTGCCAGCGACTCCGACTATGATTCCGCCAACTACGACTATTGGAGCGCTTGAAACGAATGCCGCAAGCCCTGCAACCGCGGCAAGCACCTCCACAAGCCCATCGCTAAGCCCAAAGACTATAGACTTCATGTATCCAAGGCTTCCCTCATGGGTCTCTATCAGGCTGAGAAGCTCCCGCTCGTGCATCTGCTCTTCCTTAATTATCCTCTTCACATACCCCTTCGTCTTTCCCTTCACGATATTGGAATTTAGGGAGGAGTAGTAGGCATTTATCCCCTCAATCTCGTTTCTCTCCAGCAGCTTGCTCATAAAAGCTATTCCAAAGAGCCTTTTTATCGCGCCGAAGCCAAGCACCTTCACCCATGCAAACAGCGGCGCAGATGGGAATGCCCCCTCACTAATCAGCACAGCCTCCCAGGTCTTCATATGCTCCTTCTCCATCTTTGCAAGCCTTAGCATAAGCCCCCTTAGATCCAAATGTCTCTCTCCCCTTGCAAGGTGCTCGTACACCATGTGGTCGGTGTACTCGTCCTTAAAGAACTCCTGCTCGGTTTTTATCCTCTCTTGATCTCTTTGGGACATGTGGATCAATTTAATAGATTAATTGCCTATCTACATCATGCTTAACCTATTTAAAAGTCCCTCCTATTCCGGCAAGAATGTCTACAGGTACATCGAGCAGGTAATCACAAAAGGAAGGCGCGTGCTGATCGTTTCCCCATACATAGACCGATACTATGCCAACTTCATACTTAGCAATTCAAAAGGTCGCAAGTTCTACATACTCTCATCCTCGATGGAAGACTCTGCAAAGAGGCTGCTGACAAAAGGAAGATTCCCGAAGGATGCAGCGTACCTCTCCACGCTTCTCGTAGTCGCTGAGGCGTTTCTCTATCTTTCAAGGGCGTATTTGCCATTCCTCTATCTCCTGCCTGTCGCAGCGCTTAGCATTGCGGCGATGATCCTACTCGCCATAAGAAAGCCTATGAATATAAACTTGAGGTTTCCAAAGGAGTTCGTGCATGCCAAACTTTACGTCTCAGAGAGCATGGCGGTACACGGCTCAGCAAACCTAACTTACAAGGGGATGCACAAGAACATCGAGCACGTGGAAGTGGCGTACGATGAAGGAGAGATAAAAAGACTGGAGAACCAGTTCTGGCAGCTGTGGAACTATAGCTAAATTGCAACAACCTGATACCATGACCAGAAGAAAAGCCAAAGTGCGCGCTCCTTCAAGGCACAGAGCAGCAAAGAGGCAGAACAGCAATCTGTACACTGTCCTTCTCATTTGTCTGGTGGCCTTTGCCATAGCATATTCGATTGCATTCGTGGGAGGCCCATCTTTCTTCGGTGACGACTCTGTCTACCTCCAGCTTGCAAATTCAGTCACGCAAGGCAATTTTGTTCAGAGCCCATTTATTTTTAGCGTGAGGGTGCTGCAGGTTTATCCAATAGCCTTTTTCTTCGAACTCTTTGGGGTGAATTTGATCACCAGCTCGGCATGGGACATACTCTCGTTCGTCGGGTTGATAGTGGTCGCATTCTACCTTGGAAAGGAGCTGCACAGCAGCCTTGCGGGGATACTATCGGCAACGATGATGGCATTCTTCCCGCTTATTGTGATGCTCTCTGCCACCGTTAGCGATGACATACCGATGGCATTCATAACCGCGCTTGCGATGCTCGCCCTGCTCCTCGCCCAGAAACGCAATTCGAAAAAGTGGTACTTTGCCACAGGCGCGCTTCTTGTCGCATCACCACTGGTGACCCCAGAGGGCCTGATTATAATAATCGTGGCTGTTGCATATCTGCTCATAGAGCTGCTGGCAAATAAGATAAAGATTGATGGGACAACCCTCTTCCTGCCCTACGGTTTCGTTTCGGCGATTATACTGCTGCTGCTATTCAACTTCGTAAACTCCGGTAATCCGCTAGTAACCTTTACTACCAACACCCATTTCTACAGCGCAGTTGGGGGGCAGAACACCATACCCACCACAAACGTAGATTCTATGTTCTACCCTAATGTGATGTTCCCATACAACCTTGTGAACATCTTCACCAGCGCGATCCATAACCTGCAGTTCAACCCTATCCAGCTATGGGGGCAAATATATGTGATGAACTCTAACAATGTGGGGTTCTTCTTCTACGCCTTGGTGGTAGCGTCGGCGTACTTGATAATAAAACGGGAACACAAGGCATATTTTGTCCTCTTCTGGTTCGCTGCATCCTTCTTGTACCTTGAATTCGGGCCTATGCACGTTTCCCTCTCCCCACTGCAGTACCTGCTCTCCTATCGGCTTCAGAGGTTTCTTACTCTAATCGCCCCTCCAGCAGTAGTAGCAATAGGCATAGCCATGGCAGCTGCAGCCCAGCATGGCTCGAGAATAAAAAGGGGTATTGGTATGGCGATAGTACCCCTTGCTCTTGCGTTCCTGGTAATAACTGCAATACCGATAAATATGATGTGGTACCATGTGGTCTACGCAGAGCGCTACGACCAGCTGGCAATAGCTGGTTACCTCAACTCCCTTCCAGGCACTACGCAGGTCTACTATACGGGGGCATTTGCAAACCTGTATTCGTACATGCACTACGCCAACCCAGAAAGGTTTTCCGTATACGATGGAATCTCTAACTGCAGCCAAATCCCAGGCGGTTCATATATCATAATACCAAAATACAACAGGATCTTCTCCCTCAACTACACTCCAGACCCGCTTCCCTACTGCCCAAACTGGCAGCTGGTGCTCTCACCCAAGATAACTCCAAATGTCTCTGACTTCATAAGCTCAGAAGCTACTCCGTTCAGGGCCAATTTGTACTACATCCCCAAGACGCATAATTCAAGCCAGTCAAATCCAACAGGCGGGAATGCTGTCTCCTCAATTCCTGTAGCTGGTGGATCTATAAATGCTACAAAAGTGCAGCAGCCAACTTCAAACCAGTTCAACTACTTCAACCTGACCGGGGCGGGATACCGCAACGCAACTACAGGCGCTCTTGGCTTTGTGGTGGTGAATAATGTCTCAAGCGTAAGTGTGGCAGTCAACAAAACTTCGGCATATCCTGACGAGAACTTCTCTGTAACCGTATACTTCCATGGTACATTCAAGTGGTACAAGAACAACGCCACATCCTACTATCTTAGTTCGCCGATCATAAACGTGCACTACTTCGGGGTGGAACTAGCAAACCAATCAGGCAAGCTGCTCGACCAGAACAACGGCCCATGGTCTGGCTACGTTTCACAACCAGGCGAGCCTGAGCAGTTGCTTGTGGACGGGCAGCAGAACACAATCTTGCCGATCAGGTGGGTGCTGCAGCCAACTAAGCAAGACGCAGGGAAGACAATTAAGCTCTGTGGCGGATACTATGCCGCTTACCAAAACACGACTTTGCAGGGCGGATGGGGCGACCTATTCGACAATCTCTCTAGGAGCCAGACGCATGTGGTCAACAGCTCTGCAATAAGCATCCCTTCATCAAACTGCGCAAACCTGCAGGTCCCCGGGCAGTGAATGAAAAGATTCGCCATACTCTCCTATTCCCTTTTCTGGGCCTGAACTATGGGCTGGAAGATGCGATAGTACACATCCTGCGTCTTGCTGAGTCTGCCAATTCTTTCTCAGTTCTAGTAGCACGCATTGCCTACTGCACGGTGCGCTTGCACCGATAATAGATATCTAGCAGAATCAAAGATTGCGGGTTCTGTCGCATCCACATCAGCTGGAAATGGCTGTCGCATTCGTCAAGTGAAATGAGATGGATTCACCGATATTATTTTTATACATTCCCCTCTATCTATATAATGGATATTTCTAATAGGGGGGAGTAAAATGGCAAAAGAAGATACGGCTATACTCAAAGAAATACGAGATGAGATTAAAAAAATAAATCTGCAAACTGACCAACAGAACTATATTAACAGAAATACAAACTTTCTTTTAGTCGGGGCTTCGTTAATAATAGCATCGGTGGGTCTATTACAATTAGCTGTTATTCGCCCAGCCATAGCTAATTTACCTTACGAAGCCATAATTTTTCTATTTTGGATTATAGGATTCTTATTTATAATAAGAGTTATGATGTTTTATCTACATAATTTTTTAGGAAAAATAATTGGAAATGATAGAAGATAATAGAACTGATGAATGCGACACTTAATCAAAACCGAGTTATATGCGACAATACCTGATTGCGGCACCCTTTTATATTTTCATTTGATACGTGAAGTGATAACATGGATGCGAGCAAGCACGATACACTTGGCGACAATGTACTTCCTGAGAACTATTCACTAATTTTCGAGCCAGACCTAAAGAGCTTCAAGACAATGGTCAAGGAACGGATTACCTGTCGCGTAAAACAGCCTACTAAGAGCATAAAGATAAATTCAAAGGAGATACTGATCTCTTGGGCGGAGATAAGATCGGGAAAGTCGATACAAACTGCGAAAGTAAGCTTAAGTCCTGATGACGAAACGGCTACATTCAACTTCAAGGATCCCGTAAAGGGGAAAATTGAGCTCTGGATAGATGCGGTCTGCACAAATAATGAAGGTATGTACGGATTCTACCGCAGCAGGTACTCTGCAAACGGGAAGGATCGCTACATCCTGACCAGCCAGTTTGAAGCTGCGAACGCAAGGGCCGCATTTCCCTGTTTTGACGAACCTTCTTTCAAGGCGACATTCGAGGTATCGATGCTCATAGACAAGTCGCTCGACGCTGTGTCCAATATGCCAGTGGCTGGTGAGAGCAAAGCGGACAACGGAAAAAAACTCGTCAGGTTCAAAAAGACGCTCAGGATGTCGACATACCTGCTTTATCTGTTCGTTGGCAACTACGATTTTGTAAAAGGCAACCTTGGCAAGCTGAGCCTCAGGGTAATCACAGTGCCTGGAAAGAGCGGGCTTGCCAAGCTGCCTCTTGAAAACGCAAAATCCTCAATCAAGTGGTATCAGGATTATTTCGGCATAAACCTTCCCCTGCAGAAGATGGACCTTCTGGCGATACCAGACTTCGCTGCAGGGGCGATGGAAAACTGGGGCGCGATAACATTCAGGGAGGTGGCTCTTCTAGGTAACGATAAAACTGGAATCTCTACAAAGCAGTTCATCGCTGAGGTTATTGCGCACGAGCTGACCCACCAGTGGTTTGGGGATCTGGTCACAATGAAATGGTGGGACGACCTCTGGCTCAATGAGAGCTTTGCTGACTTCATGGCCACAAAGCCAGTCGCCCAGAAGTTCCCAAGATGGGAGACAGAGCTTCAGTATGTTGCAGAGGGTGCAGGCACTGCTTTTTCAGCAGACTCGCTAAAGAGCACGCATCCCATAAGCGTGCATGTCAACAGGCCAGCAGAGATAGACTCGCTCTTTGACAGCATAAGCTACGAGAAAGGAGGAAGCGTGCTATATATGCTCGAAGATTATGTTGGCAAGGATATTTTCAGAAAGGGCCTCAACATCTACCTCAAAAAGCACGCCTACTCAAATGCAGAGCGAGAGGATCTCTGGAAAGCCATACAGGCTGCCGCAGACATGGCAGGGAAGAGGCTCGAGGTGTCTAGCGTTATGCAGGCATGGGTCACAAAGGTAGGGCACCCAATAGTCGAAGTGAAGAAGTCCAAGAATGGCTTTGTTTTGACCCAGAAGCGCTTCACCTTACTAGCCGATATGGAAGGCATATGGCCAATCCCGATGCACTACCTTACAGAGAGCGGAGAACACACAGTCCTCATGAAGCGCAAGACAATTGAGATAGAAGACAAGGGGAGCTGGATAAAGCTCAATCTCGGGCAGCACGGGTTCTACAGGGCAAGGTATCCTAAGGAGATCATGGATAGTCTCGGGCAGATGATAAAGAGCGGCAAGTTAGAGAAGATCGATGCATGGGGCGTAGAGAGCGACCTCTTCTCGGCAGTCAGATCCGGCAGGGAGCCGATTGATTCGTACATTAGCTTCGTTGAGGAATACTGCCTTGACATAGGATACCCTGTAGACGGAAATGTTGTAGGCCACCTTGGATGGCTCTTTTCCATGACCTATGGCACAAAGAATTTCCAGAAGCTCAAGGCAGCAATCCTGAGAATAAACGGCAGGTACCTTGGCAAACTAGGGTGGGCCATAAAGAAGGGCGAACGCGAGTCTGATACAATGCTAAGAGGCTCGCTTATCTCCTCCCTTGGAATCGCAGGTGACAAGCGGGTGCTGGCCAGGGCAAGCAGGCTCTTTGATGATTATATCAACAAGAACAAGGAGATAGAGGTGAACATAAGGAGCTCGATATACTCCCTTGCCGCATGGACCAAGGGGGGCAAGCTTTTTGGCAGATTCGCACAGGGATACAAGAGCGCAAAGATGCCTGACGAGCAGAGGAGATTTTTGCGCGCGCTTGCGATGTTTAGCGAAATTCCGGCCCTGAAAAAGAGCCTCGCATACGCCTACACAAAGAACCTGAGGCTTCAGGACTCCTTCATAATACCTGCCATACTCTCCAGCAACCTTGCCGGAAGAGGGCTGGTCTTGCCATGGACCAAGAAGAACTGGAAGAAGCTGATGAAGCTCTATGACCCAGGCACCCATATGCTCGGCAGGTTCATAGAGAACTTCGGCGGTGTTAGTGACCGCAAGACCAAGGCCCAGGTAAAGGCGTTCTTCTCAAAGAAAGAGAACATGCGCGAGGATATCGAGAAGGTGTTCAACCAGACTCTTGAGCGCATCGATGTGAACATCAGGTTCATGGAGAAGAACTAAAGCCTTGCCTGATAAGTCTTACATTTGCAACAGATTTAAGGTTTTTGCAATAGAATATCCCTGAGATAAATCTTCAGTAATCCGCACCCTTTAGGGTGGGGTGTGGCTTCGCTACGATACCTTTTTCTTGGTTAAAATAGGATTTCTCAATTGGTTACTGTGTGCGCCGGGTCGTAACCGGCGCCGATGTTCAGTAACCGACGTGAAACAATG
>JAGWGI010000047.1 GCA_028867435.1 Microcaldota archaeon
AACAGCGGCTAAAGGATATTGCTTACAATATATACCGACACATGAAGAGAAATGGCAACGCGTTATTTGTTTCGGCTATAAATTTTCTTCACATTCTCATATTTGGATCTATATCGTCGAAGATTTTATGAGGGGATTTCTACAAGACCTAACTTTGTATTTTTTACCGTTAATATCCTCTCTATTTGGAGATGGTTCACCTATCCCATAAAATTTGCATATACTTTTTAATTGATCCATTGAAAATTTGTTTAGAATTCTTCTTTGTGCATTAGAATAAGTCTATGCGGTTGGAGAACTTGCGAAGCTGCTATTTACCGGTGGGATATAAAGGAGATGATTCCTGCTGAAAATGATACCAGGTCTAGGTCTTTGCTTGGAAGCGATGTGCCTCTATTTGAGGCAGGCTTTATTCATCCTGACGGCCGCTGCTACACCCGCGCGGACATACTTGTGACTGTTTCTGGCTTCCTTGGTTCGCTCTTTGATTTGCTTGAGGTGAAGAGCTCGACCTCGGTCAAGGAGTACCACCTTGAGGACATCGCCTTCCAGAAGTACTGCTACGAAGGTGCAGGAGTCAAGATCAGGACCCAAACCGCCCAAATATATAAATGCTTTTCCTTACAATAAATTGTAATAATACGCAGTTTAAGAATATGGGCTTGGGCGTGAGAATATGAAGATAACCGACAAGGCGCAATTGGAGAAGGCAGTGCTTGAGGACGTGCTCATGGAGCTGCTCTACACAAGGTATCCCGATCTTGTGTTTCATGGTGGGACGGCAATCTGGCGGTGCTATGGGGGCAACAGGTACTCTCGGGACCTGGACTTTTACTATAAGCCCGGATCAGCCGGCGAGGACAGCTACAAGGAGCTCATAAAGTTCTTCAAGGAAGCAGGCTTTGCGATGAAGGGCAAGAGCTACAACAGGGAAACTCGCACCATGCAGTTCCTTGTCGAGGGCAGCACTAAGATGAAGGTCGACCTCAACTTGGGCTACAAAAAAGGGACTGCCGCAGAGTACACAAAGGTCGATGGGAGCAAGACAGTGGTGGTGTCACTAACTCCAGAGGAGCTGCTTAACGAGAAGATGGATGCGTACGAAGACAAGTTGCGCAGCAAGGACCAGAAAAAGCAGCCTGAGGCCCATGACCTCTACGACATCTACTTCCTGACAGGCATAATAGAAAATGGAAGCGCTGCGAGCAGGAAAAGGACAGGCGCGCTCCTCAAAGAGATAGGCGATAGGCAGCCTGAGGATATAGGCAGCCTCGGGCACCTGATGCTAAGCGGCATTGCGCCAACGTTTGAGCTGATGGTTGAGAAGATTGATAAGTGGTCCAAATGAAGATCACAAACAGGGTAATCGAGAAATTCTCCGCGTACCCAGTATTCACCTACAGGGACGTGAGGCTCAGCTTCAATAGGTCAGTAAAGGACGCAAATATCTTCAGGGCGCTCTCATACCTCAAATCCACAGGAAGGCTCTTTGCGATCGCAAAGGGGCGCTACACCTTCAACAAGGACAGCGCGATCACAGGCTTTGCCTATGCACCATTCTACTACGGGCTGCTATATGCGATGTCGATAAGAGAGCTATGGACACAGAACACGATGCCAGAGATAGTGACGCTTAAGACCGTCAGGAAGGGAAAGGCGCACGCGTTTGGCAGGGGGGGAAGCATGATCTCCCTGCACCACTCTACCCCCAAGCACTTCTTTGGCTTCGAGACCATAAGATACGGCAAGCTCAGCCTTCCGGTCTCAGACCCTGAGAAGACGCTAATCGACCTTTTCTACTACAAAACAAGGCTCGCGACACAAAACTACAGCGGGCTACTAAGGGCGGTGAATGCCGCAAAGCTGAATAGGTATCTAACGGAGTATGACAACCACACAAAAAGCGCAGTCTCAAACTTCATGCGCAAATACAAGCGCATTGCGCAGGATGGTGGGCTCGAGTCTAAATACTGATAGCACAAAGTTTGGGGGGGGAGCTTGCAATATTGAACTTAGGAGTGGACTACTATAACAATGACCTCCTCCCCGCACTAAAGTGCGGGGTTTCCATCTAGAAGAATTTGGAGAGCCGCGCCTGCATCGCTTCAATCCTCTGATATCTATCAAGCGACTGGTTCTTCACGTAATTCTTTGTTGTTTCAAAATCGACGTTGCCTACGCTCCTGAAGAACGCGCCGGGACTGAACATGTGCCCTTTCGGATACCTCAATTTGACTTCCGGATGCAGATTTCCGAAGTCGTAACTGCTTGCGCCCTTGAGCAACTGTTTGATTTTTGACGGCGCAAGGGTCGGTGGCGCGGAAATGAT
>JAGWGI010000008.1 GCA_028867435.1 Microcaldota archaeon
TAGTGATAATGCCAAGCAACGTGAAGACCGACGTCAAGAGCATAGAAATGCACCACCAGCAGCTGCCTAGCGCAGGGCCTGGAGACAACGTGGGCTTTAACATAAAGGGAGTTGACAAGGGAGTGATAAAGAGGGGAGATGTGGTCGGGCCTTCAAACAACCCGCCAACTGTGGCAGAGGAGTTTACCGCCCAGATAGTGGTGATCGCCCACCCTACCGCAATAGCGCCTGGATACACCCCGGTGTTCCACATACACACCGCTCAGCTCGCTGCCACTATAACTGAGATACTAGAGAAGAAGGATCCTAAGACTGGGGCAACCCTGCAGAAAAGCCCTGAATTTATAAAGAACGGTGACGTGGCCATTGTAAAGATCAAGCCTTCGAGGCCTGTGGTTGTCGAGAAGTATACTGACTTCCCACAGCTGGGCAGGTTCGCAATCAGGGACATGGGCCAGACAGTTGCCGCAGGGGTAATACTCGACGTTGTAAAGAAGCAGATGTGAGTGTTTAGATGCCAGTAGCTAGAATAAAAATCATCAGCAGGAACAAGAGGGACGTCGGGGTGATAGCCCGCCAGATAATAGGCATAGCCAAGGCGCTTGGAGTGAAGAACAAGGGCCCGATACCCCTCCCCACAAGGAGGCTTAGAATCGCGACAAGAAAGACGCCTGCTGCTGACGGTTCCCACACTTTTGATCACTGGGAAATGCGCATACACAAGTGGCTCGTGGAGATAGACGGAAGCGAACAGGCATTAAGGCAGGTCATGAGGATCCCGGTACCGGACTCTGTGCAGATAGAGATGAATTTGAGCTGATAGGCTTCGTTTTTCCCTGTTTATTTTTCCCGGATTTCGCTTGAGTCAGAGCCTATAAAAGGTTTTGCTGAGAAACGATGCTGATTTGATGAATAAGAGGAACCTTGCAATAGTGATCGTGATAGCGCTTGTTGTAGTCGCTGCTCTTATCTGGACTGCTCTGCAAAATAACAGCGGCGCGGCCTTTGCTGCTCTTGACAACGTGCAAGTGGGCCAGGCATTCCTCGACAGGCTAACTTCTATCCCAAACAGCACCTTCGCAAGCGTAGGCGTTGGGGCTGCAGGCGGGAGCATAAAGAAGATCTCGAATTCGCCAGAGCTAACACTTGGCGGCAAGCCAGAGGTGCTATACATCGGCGCGGAGTTCTGCCCTTACTGCGCGGCTGAGAGGTGGCCGATGATAATAGCCCTCTCCAGGTTCGGCACATTTGGCAAATTGCACTACATGACATCAAGCTCATCAGATAGGTATCCAAACACCCCGAGCTTCACGTTCTACAATTCCACATACACTAGCGACTACGTCGCATTCGTGCCTGTGGAGCTTACCACAAATAGGCAGATAAACGGCACATACCCGACCCTGCAGACAACAAACGCAACAGAGCAGCAAATAGGCGCAGCATTTAGCCCGAACGGACAGGTATCCTTCCCGTTTGTTGATTTCGGCAACAGGAGCGTGCTCTCAGGCTCTACGTACAGCCCGCAGGTACTTAGCGGGATGAACTGGACTCAGATACTCGGCCAGATTTACCAGTCCAACTCTACAATCTCGCAGTCGGTAGTCGGCTCTGCGAACCTGCTGACTGCGCAGATCTGCCTTGCCACGAACAACACCCCTTCAAGAGTGTGCTCGCAGGCCTACATCCAGAGGATAGAGAAGCTGTTCGGGTAGTGGGAGAATGATGCTTGCAAAGAATGCAGTGAAATATCAGGCAGTGCTTGTAGTAATAGGCCTGATTATATCAGGCTACCTCACTGCATATCATTACTTTGGGGGCGTGCCGCTTGCCTGCTCAGACAATGGGGTAGTGGACTGCGCGGCAGTTCTGGTAAGTCCATATGCATCGCTTTTTGGGATACCTGTCGCGCTCTTCGGGGTGCTCTTTTTTGTAATCGCAATAGCCCTTCTTGTGCTCAGGAGCAGGGAGTACTTGCTCTACTGGAATACCGCAGGGTTCCTCTTCCTTTTCTATCTCTGGTTCACCGAGTTGGCGCTTGGCAAGATATGCATATATTGCACGGCAGTCCATGCTGTAGTCATACTGCTCTTTTTTATCTCACTCTTCACATCAGGCGAGCTTAAGGAATAGCTGGTCTATGCGTTCTTTGCCTGCCTGAGCATCTGCAGGGCAAGAGGCCTGTTCTCACCTATGATGTTATGCTCTTCGCCCTTGTCGCTGTTCAAATCAAAGAGCTCGTCCTTTAGATTGCTGTTGAAGTAGTGAAGCAGCTTGTAGTTCTTGTAGTAGACAGCGCTTGCAAATGTGTTGTGGTGCCTCTTCGCCTCGAAGATTGCATTCGCGTACTTTGATCGCTTCTTTATCAAACTAAGCAGGTACGTGTCCCACACCTCTGTTATCCCGACGTGGTCGCTGAAGACGAAGTTATCCCTTCTTAGCGATCCGTCTATCATCTCCTCCTTGCCGTACCCAATGTCCAGTATCGAGTCGTGAAGCGCCGCTAGGCTTACAAAATTGTCCACTCGCTCTTTGGTCTTCACCTGCTTGCCGTTCACAAACCTTGCAGAAAAGAGCGGGATGTTTGTGAGCTGCTCGTATGGGAACATATTGTGATAGAGCTGGTTGTGCTCTAGGAACGACTGCCCGTGGTCGCCTGCAAAAACCAGGACCGCGTTGTCAAGTATGCCCCTCTCCTTTAGCATCTTCATCAGCTTTGCTATCTGGGTGTCAAGGTATGCAACCCGCTTATCGTATGCGCCCTTTATTATTCCAATATTCTCCCTGTCGGCTATCCCGCTGAGCAGCATCCACTTGTCCTGCTCCACATACTCCTTTGTTATCAGGTTGGTCGGATAGCCCTCGTGGGCTTCCATGTAGTTGATGAACAAAAAGTTGCTGCCAGAGTTAATATGCTTTAGATAGTCACCGACTGCCTGCGTTGTGCGATACGCGCCCTTGTCTAGATCGTAGAAGCCGTACTCATTTGCAAAGTGCCTGTTGAGCCTGCTCCTCAGGCCGTAGTATAAGGTGTCGACTGTGCTCCTTGGCATGCCCATGGTTAGGAGCGAGGCAAACTTTATGAGCGACTTTCGCACCTTGTCGTTTTGAATCATCTTGAGCGCGAGCTTTATCGACTTCCTGTTGCGCTCTATCTTGCTCTCAAACCACAGGTTCTGCACATACCCAAAGCCCTCTGCAAGGCCTGTCGGTTGGGAGACAAACGGATTGTTTGAGAAGAGTGCGGTGTTGTACCCAATGTAGCTCATCTTCCTTGCAAGAGTCATGCTGCCCTGCTTGACGTACCTGTTCTTTGACAGGAATGGATCAGTATTCTCATCGCAGTGGTCTATCGGATCCTTGAGCAGCTGCTTTATAGAGCGCACTCTCTGGCCCATGAAGAGCGAGACATGGGAGGGGACGGTGTATGTCCCGGGGGAGATTGCGTTAGTGTACAGAGCTGCGTCGCTTGCTATCCTCCTTATCGCATTGGTGCGCACGCTGCCACCATATGCATCAAGGCAGTCAGCCCTGACGGTATCAAGCATGACGAATACGATATTAGGGCGGTCACTCATCCCAAATCACTAAACAACTAACTTTGCTAGCTAATCATTATAAAGATTTCCCACTGATTCGCTTTTATGGTAGCAAGCCGATTATTCCTCGGCTCCCCTGAGTTGAATGTCAGATGGGACACTGCATGCATAAGCGAGAATCTGAGACTGCAGATAGAACTGTTCATAAACATAATCTCTGACCCTGAGGTGATACTTGATAGGATAATGAATGCCAACGACGGGCGCAGGGAGCAGAGGCTTGGGAAATACGTCAAGTACGGCAATAGCGTGCTAGATGGGATAAGGAACGTGCAGCAGAACTCATCATTCATGGCCAAGGCAATGGCTGAGGAGCTAAGGAAGCCCATGGTGCAGGTAAACAACGACTCATCGATAGAAAGGGCAGCCAACATAATCTATGATGCCGCTAGGCGCGTACTGGATGGTAAGGCTTAATATTCTGAGGCGGTGATTAACATCGTGTACGTCTATAGAAGTAAAAAGTTCCTCATAGAGAGGAAGAAGGTAACCCTGCCAAACGGAAAAAAGATGACGATGGAGGTGCTTCTAAAGAAACCTGGGGTCAGCATACTGCCGATAATGGAAGACGGGAGGATAATCTTAATTCGTCAATACAGGGCATATGTGAATAAGTGGATCTATGAGATGCCAGGAGGCAGTATAGAAAAAGGCGAAACGCCAAGGCAGGCTGCACTTAGGGAGCTTGAGGAGGAGACAGGCTACAAGGCTACGAAGATCAGATTTATGCTTAAAGCTTATACGACACCGTACTTTAGCACCGATTCCCCTTACGTGTTTGTCGCCTCAGGACTGCGTAGGGCCAAGGCAAGCCGTGAAGAGGACGAGATGATATCTATAAAGGTACTTAGCATTAAGCAAGCACTTAGAATGATCAAAAAGCAAAAGATAGAGGATCTTGGCACTGTTACTGCAATACTAATGTACTCGCACATTAGCAAGGGGCTCATATGAAGTCTGGAGATTCGCCAACAGACGAATGCCCAGCCAGATTTATGAACGTTGAGTGTAGCGGCGCCAAGAAGCGAATGGGTCTGGCATTCTATAAGCACGGCCCTGCACACCTATTGATAAGGTGTGAAAATGCAGATTGACCAATTCGAATATGACAAGGGTGTGAGCCTGGTCGCGGTTGATGAGAACGGCAGGGAGATGGGCACGGTAAACAAGATAGAAGCACATACTCCAGGAGGCCAGCTCCACAGGGCCGTGTCGATATTCATAGTAAACTCAATGGATCAGATACTTATACAGCAGAGATCGATGCAGAAGTCGCATGCACCAGGCGCATGGAGCAACAGCTGCTGCTCCCACCCGGGATGCAGTGAGACGCCCATGGAAAAGGCAAAAGAAACGCTGAAGAGGGAGCTTGGTGTCGAGTGTGAGATAAGGGAAGTTTTCACAATGGTTTTGAAGACTAATCTTGGTCATGGGCATGGGGAGAACGAGTACGACCACGTATTCTTCGGTAAATATGACGGGCTAATTATGCCAAATCCCAGAGACGTTGCGCAGTGCAAATGGGTAAACATAGCTGAGATGAAGAGGGAGATTGGAATAAACCCCGATAAATACTCGACAGTGCTAAAGAGCGCCTTTGACAGGATAGTACAGATTGGGAATTCGGAGAAGGCAGATAAAAACATCGGAAAAATCCGCTCATGAAGCTGAGAAAATGGCAAGGGAACTTGTGATAGTGAAGATAGGGGGCAGCATAATAACCGGTAGGGAAAAGGAGACAATAAATTTTCAGGGTCTCTCGCGGATTGCAGATGAGCTAAGGGATGCGTGCAAGTCAAAGCAGTTGATAGTGGTGCATGGTGGTGGCTCTTTTACCCACCATCTGAGCGCGGATTACAGGCTTTATGAGGGTGCAAAGGATGAGAGAGATAGGATCAACGCGGCTATAATACAGGGGAACATGATGCGCCTAAATCTGATCTTTGTAAAGAGCCTGCACGAGAGAGGAGTACCAGCAATCTCCGTCGTCCCTTCCACAAGCACGATAACTAGGGAGGGTAGGATACTCAAGTTTGACCTTGAACCCATGCGTCTGGCACTGAGCAGCGGTTTCGTGCCTGTTGCAAACGGAGATATTTCCCTTGATTACTCAAAGGTCGTGTCGGATTCTCCGACCGAGGGCCTTGTAGGCTATCTTGCCATGCAGCTTGCCCCAGAAAAGGTGATAATAGCAACAGATGTTGACGGCACGTTCACTACAAATCCAAAAAAGGACAGTTGTGCGAAGCTGATAAGCACAGTGGATGAGCGCAATATTGCTCAGGTTATCGAGGCTGTGAAGCCAAGCGACGGATATGGGGGGGAGATGTTCTCTAAGGTTGCCAGCCTTTATGGGATTTCCGCAAGCGCTAGCTCGGAGTGCCAGATTGTGAATGCAAATGTGCCTGGAAGGCTTTATGGTGCCATAACCGGGGAGAAGGTGATTGGCACCATGATAAAAGCAAGGCCTAATGGCCTAAAAGGATTATATTAATGGTATAGGTGGTTTGATGGATGGGGAGGAAGTTTTGGACATATTCGATGATAGTATGAAATACATAGGCACCGCCACTAGAAGCGAGGTGCACAAGAAGGGCTACTGGCACAAGACCTTCAACTGCTGGATTGTGAGGAAGGAAGGTAACAGGGGTTACATACTTTTCCAGTTGAGAGGAAAGCAAAAGTCATGGTTTCCCGGAAGGCTTGACATAACTGCCGGTGGGCACATACTAGCTGGGGAGAGCATGGAGAAGAGCGTCAGGGAACTCAAAGAGGAAGTGGGCATAAGCGCGAATTTGGAGGATTTGGCTTTCTTGGGGATAAGAAGCGATCCATTTATCTTCAACGGATTGCTCAATAGGGAATTCTACTATACATATATGCTCAGATATGACAAGCCGCTGATGGAGTACGAACTGCAGGCAGATGAGCTAGATGGGATATTTGAGATGGAGATACAGGATGGAATCAGGTTCTTCTCTGGGGAAGCGGATGGCATAGAGCTGCACGGCATGAGAATCAGAAATGGGAATAAGGAAAGTGCGTCTATGACAGCAACGCGAGCAGATTTTGTGGAATCGATTGACAACAACTTCCTCAAGTCACTGATAATGGCGGATAGATACCTCCAGGGAAGCAGGTATCTTGCCGTTTGATCTATTCCTCCGTATTTTTATGTCGTATATTATCTCTATTATACTTCACTAGGTCCGAGATGCCCTGAAGTATGTTGAGCTTTCTCTTCCTCTTTTCCGTATCCCAGTTCTACTAGGGTTGCCGCCAATTCGTAGCTAGAGCTTGAGGAACGTTCCGCCTTAGCGTACTTTTCGAGGAAAGTGAGTATAGGAACAGTATTGTTCGTCATCGTAGAGTTTATTACTTGCTTGAAATCATTTACATCAAATTCAACACAGGTTTCGAGTAGCGCTATCGTTTTGAGCTGCTCTGCAAATGAGGTATACTCTATTATTCGTCCTATCAGTAAATCTATCGTTTTGTGAAGTTCCTTTTCCACCTCATTAGATAGTTCATCTTTTTTTACATGGTCAGACAGACCAGTTGCCAGCATTACAACTACCTCATTCGAGAGATTTTTTATCTCGCATACCTCGCTAATAAAGCCCAAAAGATTGTGGAGTTTCTGACTATGGGTGGCACTGCCAGGAGTGAAGTCGTACGATTCATCTACTAGTATATTGACAAGTTCTTCTGGAGAAGTCGTAATATTTCTTTCTCTTCTTCGTTTTGATGTTTGATCGATTAACAATGCAAGCTGTGCATTACTCCAGCTTTGAGCCGCAGCTGAAAGGATGGCTTCTAGATTGTAGTTATGAGCTTCATCAGATTTAGTAATTAGGTGATCGGCAATCTGACGTATTATTTGAACAATAGTGCTATCTGTATTAATCATCCGTATACTATATATGAGCGAAGCGATTCCCACTCCCTCTTCCATGAAAGCGCCTATTGTTTCCTTTAGGGCATCACCCTTGAGTTTCCCAGCATTAGAAACTAACCGTGCTATCTCTACGCTTCTGCTGGATATAGATTTTGTATATAATGGACGGATGGTGTTTCCCAATATTTCTCGCCTAATCATCTCATTCTTCTTTTCCAAAAATATTGCTGAGAAATCCTTAAGGGAATTATCTTTCTTACTGTTGTCGTTCTTATAACAGTTATCGCCTACGGCCATATCATCAAATGGCATTTATTGCGGCCATTTATATACATTATCCAGTAATCGTTTAATTCGACTAGAGCCGAAATTTGCGCTTTAGCACATGTCAAGGCTGGCGAGGATTATCGGCAGGATTATTGTAACATCTCCATCGATTGTTGCATACTTCGCCTTTGCCTTGACCTTGCCCCATGAGACTGCCTCTGTTAGCCTTGCTCCAGAGAGGCTTCCATCGTACTGGCTTGCAGTGGTGATATACACCGCATAGTCAAGTCCCCCTTTGAACTGGTTCCACCAGATCACGTGGTGCTTGCTTATCCCGCCGCCTAGCATCAGTGCGCCGGTGGTCTTGTTGTCAAATGAGATGTTGCTAAGCTCCACCTCGTCCTTTAGCAGGTTTAGCTTGAAGTCATGGTCCTGCGAGAAGAGCATTAGCTGCGTACCGAAAGCACCGTCCACTATCCCAGGACAGAATATCTTGACCTTGTTTAGGTATGCCTGCCTTACTATGGAGTTGCTATCCTTCATCCTCTTTCCAAACTCGTAGAGCAGCTCGCTGGGGCTGTACTCCTTCTTGTACTCCTTGGACTTGTATATCTCGTTCATTATTTCGGTGAAGTATTTCTCAAGCGCAAGGCCGTACTGGTCGCGCTCTATGAAGATGTTGCCAAGGCGATATATGTTCGCCTTGAGAAGCTCCATGTCATCAGCCTCGAAGCTCCCAAGGTTGTACACCCCACCATATGCCTTTGCTATGTCGTGGTCAAGGGTACCGCATGTTGTCATAAGCGCGTCGAAGTACTTGACAGAGCCGGCAATCGCACCCCTCAGGCCTGTTGAGACTATGTTAGCAGGGAATGATAAGAAGTTGTAGGAGTTCTTGTCGCCAATCATCTTTTCTATTATGTCTATTCCAATGACCATGTTCTGGCCAGAGAATCCGCCTATGTTGCGCATGCCCTCTATTAGTTCGCGCACCATCATCCCCTTCCTTATCTTGAGGTCCTTGACCTTTTCCTTAAGCAGTGACTTTTTGTCATACAAAGAAAACACCTCTGCCCTTATTCACATCAAACAGAACGAGGCAGGTATATAATAGTCGGAATATAAATTTATATTGTTTATCATAGATAGTATATCGCGACTATTAAACCAAGGTAATGCTATGCCTGAAGCTCCAGTAACCACCCAGCTCTCACCAGACGATGAGGAGCTGCTAAAATTCATTGAAAACGCAAGGCCCAAGATATACGTTGTCGGTGCCGGAGGCAGCGGGTCCAACACCATCTCGAGGATGGCAGAGATGAACATAGACGGCACAACGCTTGTGGCTGCAAACACCGACGCTTCGCACCTTGCAAAGACCAAGTCAACAAGAAAGATACTTATCGGCAAGAAGTCGACGCGGGGCCTGGGAGCTGGAAGCGAGCCGAAGGTAGGCGAAGATGCAGCAATAGAGAGCAGGGAGGAGTTAAGGCATGTGCTAAGCGACGCCCAGCTTGTATTCATAACCTGCGGGCTGGGCGGCGGGACTGGAACAGGCTCTGCACCTGTGATAGCCCACGAGGCAAAAGAGATGGGGGCACTGACTATAGGAATCGTGACCCTTCCTTTCTCAAGCGAGGGACGGGTAAGGATGCGAAACGCCCTTGAGGGCCTTGCAAGGCTAAAGCGCGTGACAGACACGACGATAATCATACCAAACGACAAGCTTCTTGCAGTTGCCCCTGACCTTCCGCTCAACATGGCATTTCGGGTAAGCGACGAGGTGCTTGCCAACGCCACAAAGGGGATACTTGAGATGGTCACAAAGCCTGGGATGGTCAATCTCGACTTTGCAGACCTAAGAAGCGTGCTAAAGGACTCAGGCTATGCTCTGGTTGGAATCGGCGAGGCCAACTCCACACAGACCACCAACAGAGCGCAAATAGCTATAGAGAACACGCTCAAGAGCCCGCTTCTAGACGTGGATCTCTCTACAGCAAAGAAGGCGCTTGTCAACATAATTGGCGGAGAGGACCTAACTCTAAGGGAGGCAGAATCAATCTTCCAGGAGGTCGCAAGCAGGATAAGCGACGAGGGACTGCTCAAGTGGGGGGCAAGGATAGACCCGACCATGCAAAAGAGCTCGGTGAAGGTGATGGTGGTCCTAGGAGGCGTAGAGTTCGCGGACTACACCGAAACCGGGATAAAGAACAAGATACAAGAGAGCGAGGACATAGACCTTGACGAGATTTTTGGCGAGGGGGAGAAGCCGGAAAGAAGGTAGGGCAGAGCACACAAACGGCTAAATGTATTCAGTTCCAATTATAGGATGATGCAATGAACCTTAATTTTATCCCAACGCTAAGGAGTTTCTACGGCAACGCAAGGCATATCCTTAACGTCAGCTACAAGCCCGGCATGCAGCACTTCCAGAAGACGCTAAAGATAGTGCTGCTTGGCACCATGATAGTCGGAGTTCTAGGGTACATCATATCAACAATCATTAATGCGATAATCTAATTATTCCATGGAAACCCAGATAGACCTCACCAAATCGGCGCAGGATAACGCAAACGACTATTTTATCAGGTCAAAGCGAGCAAAAAAGAAGCTGGAGGGAGCGCAGCAGAGTGTTCTTGACCTTGAGAAAAAGCTGGAGAGGGCAAGGAGCAGGCTTGAGAGGAGCTCTTTTAAGAAGAAAATCAAGATTATAACAAAGCAGGAGTGGTATGAGAAGTTCAACTGGTTCTTTACCAGCTCTGGGATGCTGACCATAGGTGGGCGAGACGCTGTGCAGAACGAGGCTATAAACTCCAAGCACTTTGAGAATGCCGATCTCTTCTTCCACGCAGACATCTTCGGGGCATCGCTGGTTGTGCTAAAGGATGGCAGGGATACAGATGATGGAACCAAGCTGGAGGCTGCACAGTTCGCGGCATGCCACTCGAGTGCATGGAAGCAGGGCCTCTCCACGGTCAATGTCTACGCACTTAGAAGGGAGCAGGTGAGCAAGTCAAGCAACAAGGGCTCGCTTGGCACTGGGAGCTTTGCGATGTCTGGGGAGAGGGAGTGGTTTAGGGGCGTGAAGCTTGAGCTTGCCGCATTCCTTGACGAAGGAAAAAGACTCAACATCGTGCCAGCCATAGCCCTTGAGAGGCTTGGGCAGAAGGGGGTCAGGATACTGATAGGGGAGACGAAGAAATCAGACGCAGCGAAAACCATAGCAAAGAGGCTCGGATACGATGATATCGACTACGTAATGCAGCAGCTTCCGGCAGGAGAGTTTAGCATAGGATAGGCGGCTCAGAATGCCTCTATAATTCTTTTGTAGATTGCAATTAACTCCTTGTAGCTGGAGAGCGAAACCCATTCGTGCTTGAGTGGATGCCTCCGCCTTGAGGGCCTATACCGATAACTGGGATTTTGAGCTGCGTTGCTACAACGTTATCATCAGCAACAGAGCTCGCGTAATTAATCCTTGGTGCTGAGGCGCCTTTTCCTATCAGGCGGATCATCTTGACTCCCCTGGACGTCGATATTAAATACCACCCTGCCTCTCCTGCCCACAGTTACCATGTCTGTACCTCCAACCCCTATGCTCGACGCGCCTGGCTCCCCGGACACCATTATGCTAACGCCCCTGAACCAGCTTCTGCTGCCCCAAAGCACCTTCCAGACCCCTTTGGAAATGTTCTCCTCATCCGAACATAGTAGTAGCTTTACCTTCCCCTTGGCAGTGGTTGCGGCATAGATTATTGCGCACAGCCCAGCCTTTATGTCACATGCCCCGAGGCCGTAGAGCCTATCGCCTATGACCTTGGGCCTGGGTGGATTAGTCCTCCATCAGCCGTACGCAGATACGGTGTCAAGATGGCCGTAGAAGAGCAGCGCACTTTCGCCTTCCCCTTTTTCTGCAAGGATATTGAACCTGCCCTTTTCTATCTCCCCAAGATCTGCCGTGAACCCGCTTGCCTTTAGGTATGAATAAACAAAGCGCGCGAGTTTTGCCTCGTTTGGGAGCACTGAATTTATCGACACCGCTTTTAGAAGCAGCTGCTCAGGACTCATCTGCATGGCTTTAAATGGGCATTGCCTATTTTAACCCTTTCATGAAGTGGGGGAGCTATTAGAGTAGCTATTTATATCTTCGAGGTGAAATCGAATTGCGTTTAATGAAGGTATATCTGGTAAGCAACGTCGAAGCCGAAACCGAGGAGATAGTAGACGCCCTTGACGATGCCAACGTGAGTGTAGTGGCAAAGGAAATAGAGGGCAATGCGCAGGACGCGGCGCAGATAATAGCCAGGCAACTTGGAAAGGGGAGCTCTGACGTTCTGGTCTTTCTAACTGACGACACAATGGATGCAGGCATGGAGCTAAACAAGGTGGCAGGAATAAAGGCAGCCATATGCAACAGCCCCGGTGAGGTCCAGAAAGCCAAGGTGCGCGGCGCGAACGTGATAATAGTTGGGGAGGAGACAGGAGATTTGGGTGGGATAGCAAGGGCTGTGGCTTCTGAGGGCGCCTCGGAGAGGGTTGTGCAGACGCCAAGGCCCCAGCAGCAAAAGAGGAATGCAGAGGAGAGAATCGCCGGAAGGCAGGAGGAAGAGGAGCGGACACAGTCCAAGCAAATTAGGATAAATATCAAGGTACCGCAGCTATTTGCCCAAAAGCCCAGGCCACAGCCAGAGCCTGCCGATGAGCCTTTGCCAATGGGCAAGCCCAGAAAGGGGATCCTTGGGAAGCTAAAGGACGAGCTGGGCATAGTGGATTGAGCGTATGGAAGACCTTTTGTGCAGGGCGGCCACCAGATTGATACTCCCTGCCGTAAGGATAAGCATTGCCCAGAGCCTGAGCAAGGAGCACAAGTACACCCAGGAGCAAATCTCTGGCAAGCTTGGCATAGTGCAGGTTGCAGTCAGCAAGTACATAAACGGAAAGTATTCTAGGGAGGTAGGGGAGGTGAAGGAGTACATAGAAAACGAGGGGCTGGGCAAACGAATCTTGGACGGGATAGTAGGCGGCGCAAGCCTCAAGGAAACCGAGCGCAGGATAGATGCACTGTGCAACGACCCAGAACTGATACAGTTCGCGATTGGTGAGGGAATGGCAATAAACACACACAGGGGCAAGTAATAAAAGTTAGAGGAGTGATGTTTACTCGAAGCCTCTTTGGGCTCCAACAAATTATTTTTGGTGAAACTATGGCCGAAGAACTAGATCCTTTCAAGATAGCGCAAAAGCAGCTAGACGAGGCTGCGGAGATAATGAAGCTCGACAAGCAGGCTCATGCAATGCTAAGGGAGCCGATGCAGACTGTGATCGTGAACATACCGGTCAAGATGCGCAGCGGAGCCACGCAAACATTCACCGGATTTAGGGTTCTATACAACAACGCTAGGGGCCCTGGAAAGGGCGGGATTCGATTCCATCCTACTGAGAGCATAGAAACCGTGAAGGCGCTCTCCGCATGGATGACCTGGAAGTGCTCACTTGCAAACATCCAGTTCGGCGGCGCCAAGGGTGGAGTGATATGCGACACAAAGAAGCTAAATCCTATGGAGCTTGAGAATCTTTCAAGGGCATACATTAGGGCGATAAGCAAGTTCATCGGGCCAGAAGTTGACGTTCCTGCTCCTGACGTTTACACCACACCTCAAATCATGGCATGGATGATGGATGAGTACAGCAGGATAAAAGAGCACAGCGAGTTCGGCGCAATAACCGGCAAGCCGCTTGAGGTATGGGGATCTGAAGGGAGAAACGACTCAACTGCCCTTGGCGCAATGTATGTGCTTAGGGAAGCCGCAAAGATGAAGAAGATAAACCTGAAGAAGGCGAAGATTGCGGTGCAAGGATTTGGAAACGCAGGGCACTTTGCATTCTCACTTGCTGCAGGCATGTTTGGCTCCAAGATAGTCGCGATAAGCGACTCTGAGGGAGGGGTCTATTCAGACAAGGGCCTGGATCTGGCAAAGCTAGACGAGGCAAAGGCTAAGACCGGAAGCGTAGACGGATACAAGGGAGCGCAGAGGATAACAAACGAGGAACTCCTTGAGCTTGACGTTGACATACTGATACCTGCGGCAATAGAGAACCAGGTTCACAAAGGCAACGCCGACAAGATCAAGCCGAAGATACTTCTCGAGCTTGCAAACGGGCCGGTTACCCCTGATGCAGACAAGATACTAGAACAGAACGGCGTTTTGGACCTGCCCGACTTCCTTGTTAACTCCGGTGGTGTCATAGGCTCGTACTTTGAGTGGGTGCAGAACACCGCAAGGTACTACTGGACAAGAGAGGATTTTGATGCAAAGCTCGACAAGATAATAACTAGGTCGTTTAGCGATGTGATAGCGACCCAAAAGGAATACGCAAGCAAGGGCAAGAAGATACAGCCAAGGATGGGAGCTTACATAATCGCCGTGAGCAGGGTCGCGGCTGCGATGAAGATGAGGGGCTGGTACTGAACTTGCTGGAGGAGGGGACTAGGCATTCTTCAGATCTGATTGGCTAGTGCAATTTGTACTTGCTAGCTATGCCTATCTCTTAGCTCGTTGCGCAACAGGATAGATAAATCGATTATTCCCGCCGCAATTGCGTACATTCCAAATGCAAGTGGCAGTGGGCGACCAGCGCTGTCGCTGCCGTTGATATTCGCCTTGAACATCTCCTTTACCTCACCCAAGTACTTCCATTTGGTCCCGCCCTCCGTCATTCACCCCAGTCCTCTGCGACCTTCTCCGCAGGCTTTATCCCAAAGGCATCCCCATCTTTCTTAGTGAGCTCGTAACTCTCGCCGCAGTCCTTGCAAACTGTTATCTCTCCTACTTTGGAATCCTCGGGTATGTCAAGACGGCCGTCGCATCCAGTGCAGTGCACTTCATTGTGGTCGTGCGGATTGTGAACAAGTCCTTTGAGATGCTCACTTGCCTGCCCCACAGCTCCGCCAAGCTTATCAGAAGATCCAACGAAGGCAATCTCTACTTCACCTTTCTCCAGCGCATTCTTGAAATCCTGCACATCCTTGGCCTGCTGCTTGGTGAATAGTATTTTTGTTTTGTTACTACCTTGCTGGGCTGCGCCAGCATTTGATTCCGCAGAGGCAGTGTTGCCTTCGACCTTCTCAGTGCCTTTCTTTTTGACTTTTTCAGACATCTAAATCACATATGGTTTAGACATTTCAATGTATTTTTAAATTAAGGCGCAAATGTTACACATTTATATTAAATTGTATCAAATGGAACAATGAGAAAATGACTATATCCGATGCAGTAAGGACTTACTTAAGGCACAAGCCTTACATGCTCGAGGCGCTTGACAACGGCATAGTTAACACAAGCGCTCTTGCAAGAGTGCTGCAGCTGCGGCTTAGGCTCAAGAACTACCAGGCTGTGAAAGCATCGATAAGGAGATTCGCCGAAACCAGGGGAAAGGTTAAGCAGGGAATAGAGGAGCGTGCATTGTCGGTCCTCAAGGACAATAGAATCACGCTTCTTGATGGGATCTCGGTGATAATTTCCTCAAGGAAGCTTGAGATAGAGAACGATGCCGAGGTGAAGATAGATTCCTATCATGTCTATCTGACAAGGAAGGTGGTACTAGCGAGAAGCAAGGCGCGGATAGTGGAATCGATAGTGAAGGTTCACGAGGGATGCTCAGCGGTAATAATCTACTCAGACACAAAGCTTGAGGGAGTATCAGGGGTCATAGCTTTCCTCACTTCCATACTTGCCGAGCAGGGAATAAACATAGTGGAACTGATATCCTGCTACACCGAGACCATAATAGTGGTCAACAGGGTGGATGCGCTCAGAAGCTATCAGACGATATCCGAGCTTACAAGATGAACTTTAGCCGATACAAACAACGGGTAATGCTTAAATAACCTGAAACCTTATAACCACTGGTTAGATGGCACAAAGGCAGAGAGGAGAGGGGTTCCTGTGCTTTTCCGACATGGTTTCGGAGAAGAATCCAAGTGCGAAGGTCAATGAGGACAGGGCTTATGTTGGAAAAAGGATGGCATGGGTCATAGATGGTGCCACGCCGCTTGGTGTGAAGAATTATACTAAAACCGCGAGTGATACGGAATGGATTGCGGAAAGATTGAACAGAGAGTTTCTTAAGGCTGATCAGGGTGGGGAGAGGTGGCCTGCCACTGTGCTTGAGAATGCAGCAGTGAAGATACGCCAGGAGTTCTTTAGGGTTTCTGGATTGAATGAGCTCCCGCCACCAGCTATGATGCCAAGCTCTCAGGTGGCTATGCTCATGTGGGAAGAGGATGAGAGGAAACTTAGATACTTGATGTTGGGGGATTCTAGGATAGCTATAAGTACACCAAAAATTACCGTTGAACTTGCAGACAATAGGCTGCAACGCTTCGACGCAGAGGCAATAGCAGAGATGTACAAGCTGCAGAAGACGCTAGGCATCAGCCATTTAGAGGCCAGGAAGAAGATCGACAGCATAGTTATCGATAACCGCGCACTGATGAACAGGAAGGACACCTACTGGATGTTCGTACCAGATAAAAAGGCAGTGGAGCATGTGCGCATTGGGAACATAGATGTAGAGGAGAAAATGAAGGTTATTATTTCGTCTGACGGGTTCTATGGCGCGATAGGAAACATGCCAGGGATAGAATCTTGGGAGGCAATGTTCAAAGAGCTTGAAAGAACCGACCTAAAAGGCATGCTTGCCAGGATAAGGAGGTATGAGGAGAGCGATTCCGAGTGCCGGGAGTTCCCAAGGTTCAAGAAGCACGACGACGCGTCTGCAGTGCTTCTAGAATTCCAATGAGATGTGACGCTCACTTTTTAACTAAAATATTGTAGATTGTGTACAGCGAGACGGCACCGAATAGAAAACCACCGGTATAGCTTCCTGATATGATAGTTGCGCCATAAATGAGTGCAAGCGCAACTAGATCCTTGTTTATAATGCCCAACACCTTGGCTTTGGTATGGCCATTGGCGCCGTATATTTCGGTGAGCCTTGTATTTACTTTTTCTTTGCTAATGCCCATCATTGAGATTAAAATTCTACTGAAGATTATTGTCAATAGTATCAAAGTGGTAAGATAGATTATGACGTGTGCCATCTCTGGGATGGCTAAGCTTTGACCGTTTGGTAGGAGTAAAGCCGATGTATGAGATGAAAGGTAAGTGAGATATGCGGAGATGCTCCCCACGCCATAAGGTAGCGGATACGCAAGAGGGAACAGAGGTGCAGCCAAGTAGAGTATTCCGCCTGTCAGGTAGGGCTGTATATACGGGGTAGGCTTCGAATATTGGGCTATAAATTGAGCAGTGCTGGAATTCCCTAATAATCCCGCCCAAATGGGCAGGATAAGTAACAGGCTTGATGCCAGTAGGATTGGCAGAAACAGTGCAAACATCCTGCTTAGCGGCTGTTTCCAATTGTCGCCACGGACTATAAATGCTGAGAACGTTTCGCCTATTTTTTGCTTGTATATCCAGATTATTAGCCACATTAAGATAATTGTGACTACTACTGGAACGAATGCTTGAATCTCGTTTGATATCGAAAGTGCACCGCGACTGACTAATGCGGCGGCGGCACTGCTAAACCCTATGGTTGTTGCATATAGGAAAAGAGAGTAGATTATTCCAATTGCAAAGAAGATCAGAAGTCCGCTCCCTATCAAGCCATACTTACACTCTATTTCATCTAGATATATTAGAGACAGGCCACCGGCAAAAAGTAAGACAGTAGCTATAGGCAAGGATCCAAGAAGTACTGGGAACAAAGTAATGAAAAGGAGTAAGCATATTGCCAGAATCTTTCTTAGAACCACAAACCTTCTATTCTGCTCTGGATCTTTCAAGTCAAACTTAAAGAATCTTGAACCGTTAAATAGCATTAGAAAAATTACCGATCCAACAAGCGCAGAGATACCGACACCGCCAAGTGCATCGTATGCCCTTCCAGTCAGTATTGAATTTACTAGTGAACCCTCTGAACTGATTGTTAGGGGTCCGCCATATATGGCAGATGCAGGAATTACGATAAGGATTGCTGAGATGGCGGCCACTGCGATTGTCCACTTAAGCCTTTGTTCCCTGGTGAGTTCTCCTTTTGGACCCCTGATTTTTGGCAGTATCGAATCAATCAGATCTAATAATGACATGCGGAATCATCTGTTTAGAAACTTCAAGAACTTATCGATTGCAAGAGTGTTGATTACATCGCCTTTCGTTATCCATCCCCTTTGCGCAGTTCCAATCCCATAGCGCATCATCTCCATGTGCGCAGTCTGGTGTGCATCGGTATCTATCGCAAACTTCAGCCCGTAGCCTCTTGCCCTTATGATGTTCTCATCGTTTAAATCCAGCCTTTCTGGGCGCGAGTTTATCTCCATCACCACATTGTTCTCTTTTGCAGACTCGAAAACTTTATCCAGATCAAGCTGGACTGGCTCTCTCTGGTTTATCAACCTTGCGGTGGGGTGCCCGAAAATCCTAACATATCCAGACTCGAATGCCCTCATCACCCTCTTCGTCTGGTCTTCTTTTGGCAAATTGAAGCTTGAATGGATAGAACAAAGAGCATAGTCCATTTTGTCCAGAGTCTTGCTGGAGAGGTCAAGCGTACCGTCCTTTAGTATATCGACCTCGCCGCTTTTGAGTACCTTTATTTTGCCATCAAGCTTGTCGTTTGCCTTGTCTATCTGCGCAAAGTAGTTCACAAACTTCTTGTCGTCCATGCCGCCCGTCTGGTACTCGCTCTTGGAATGATCTGTGAGGCCTATGTATTCGTAGCCAAGTGAGGCCGCCTTCTCAGCCATCTCCTCTATTGTGTTGATGCCATCTGTGAACTTGGTATGCGTATGCAGGTCGCCTTTCATGTCAGTTGGGGCTATCAGTTTGGGGAGCTTGTGGTGAATGGCAAGATCCACTTCCCCTCTTGCCTCCCTCATCTCCGGCACTATGTAATCAAGGCCGAGCTTGCCATATATCTCCTCCTCTGTCCTGCTCACAATCTTCTTCCCGTTCTTGTCAGAGAGCTGGTATTCGTTTAGGCTGTAGCCTTTTCTCACTGCAATCTGCCTTACCTGCACGCCGTGGTCCTTGCTGCCTGTGAAGTACTGGAGACCAGCCCCGAAGCTGTCCTTCTCAATTATCCGAAAGTCGCAATTGATGCCCATCTTGAGCACTACCGAGATTTTAGTAGGCCCTTTTGCAATTATGCTATCAACTTCACCCATCTTGGCGATGGCCTCTTCCACCTTTGAGGGGTCTTCGGAAACTATGAGTATGTCAAGATCCCCTACGGTCTCCTTCATCCTCCTTGCCGAGCCTGCGACTACAGCATTCTCCACAGTTTTTGATGCTTTGAGCTGCTTGACTAGCGCTTCTGCAACCGGAAGCGCAACGCCCAGAAGCTGCCTGCCACCGCTCTTCTCAAGAAACTCTATCCCTTTTGTTATATCCTGCTCACTCTTCTCTCCGAATCCATCAATGTCGCGGACTCTGTGCTTTGCTATCGCCTTCCTCAGATCGTCCATGTTCCTAACTCCTAGGGCCTTGTAGAGTTTGAATGCCTTTCTGGCACCCATTCCCTGTATCTTGGTGAGAGCTGCAAAGTCTATCGGATACTTTTTCTTGAGTTCGTCGTACTTCTTTATCTTCCCCTTCTCTACGAATTCTATTATGTGGGAGGCGATGGTCTTTCCGACGCCCGGAAGCTTCCTGAGTCCCTCCTCCCCCTCCTTCTTGAAGATTTCCTCAACTTCCTGTTGCATTGTCTCGAGCGTCTGTGCGGCCTTCCTGTACGCCCTGACTTCAAAAAATAGGTTTTCCCCCTCGAGGTCGAGCATACTCGCAATCTCTTCCAGGATCTCTGCGAGGCGCTTGTTTGACATGGATTAGGTATCGGAATAAACAATTAAAATACTTCAATCGTTCGGAGATTGAGTTTGGCAGTACATAATGGCATCAGTCGGCTAGCTATATCACGCGCTCGCCCTTGCCATTCTCAGGGCAACTCTTGTCCCACGCCGATCTCTCTCGCGCCATAAATTCAGGCAGCAACAGTTCAACTAGGTCGTATCTCAACTTGACGAGCCTTACCCTATTTGAATCTCCGTTAAGCTTGTCGTCCTTCTTATTGTAAAGCCTTCTGAACTCCTCTATCATGGCTTCCTTGCCATTTAGTGCAGATAGGGCAAGACCCGTTGCAGCTGTATTTTCTTTGCAAATCACGCCCCTAAGGTACGTGAGTGCCGAATCTGTTGCCTTCTCCTTCACTACTCTCTCTACATGCTCCCTTGAAAGTATTATCTTTTCCATTTCAATCTCCTTTATCAAAAGTCTTGGCATACTGCTCTGCCATTGGGTATGAGCCCAGAATCTTCACCCATGAAGACCTTTCGGCAAGATCATCAAGCGCATCGCCGATTCTGTTGTCATGGTTATGCCCTTCGATGTCTATGTAGAAAAGGTATTCCCAGGGTTTGCCAGGCGCTGGCATGGATTCTATTCTGGTAATATTTATTCCGCCAAGGGAAACGAGTGCGCTGGCGAGTGCATGTGGCTTGTGGGGCAACGACACTATCAGAGAGGTCTTGTCGTTTCTTGTGGGCATCGCAATTATATCCGCCGCTCCAAGGATTATGAAACGTGTAGTATTTGATACGTCGTCTTCTATATCCCTCTGAAGGATCTTCAACCCATAAAGTTCAGCGGCTCTCTCACTTGCTATAGCTGCGGCGTAGGTAAGCTTCTCTTCGCTTACTATTTTCGCGGAACCTGCGGTATTGTACATTGGCGCAGTCTTGAAACCATGCCTATCGATGAAACTGCTGCATTGGCCCAGAGCCTGTGGGTGCGAATATACGACCCTCACCTCTTCCATGCTTACGCCGTTTCTCGCCATCAGGCAATGGTGTACATCCACATACACCTCGCCCACTATCGATAACCCGTTTCTGAGCAGCAGCCTGTGGGTGTCGTTTACACTGCTCTCTATGGAGTTTTCCAGTGGCACTATCCCATACTCTGCCTTTCCTTCACTTACTTTATCAAAGACCTTTGAGAATGTAGGGACATTAGAAAGTTTTGCCTGCCAACCAAGCCTCTTCAAATAGCTAATGGCAGCAATCTCGCTGTAGGCTCCGCGTTCTCCTTGGTAAACTAACGTTGGCCTAGAATTAGCCTTGGGGATAATGTTGCTGTAAATTCCATGGCACCACTGCTATTGAAATAATTACATTTATTCTGCTATTTAAGCCTTTTCTCCAAACTAGGTTTTGGACAAAAAGCCGACCAGTCACACTCGACCGTCTTCTTTGCAATCTTGGTCATTGCCCCTAAGATTAAGCATCATTTCGTGGAGCATGGGTGCACAAGGAAGTTTGCCTAAAGGCACCATCTCTTGATAATGGATCTATAAGTTTCTGTGGCTCTTTTCAGGTTGGCAATGCTTACGCTCTCATTGGGATCATGGCTCCACCTGCTCTCACCCGGTCCGTATACAACACACTCGATGCCCGCAATGCGTCCGTATAATTCCGCTTCGGTGTATGTTCTGGCGTAGTAGGTCTCGGCTTTTGTTAGTCCGATTAGCCATTTTACCAGTTTTGAGTTTGGGTCGATTTTATACGGTTCTCTCGCCACCTTTATCTCTATCCTTGCATCATTATCATGCCTTTTTGCAATTTTTTTAATCTGCTCGAAAGCGGCTGCCGTCTTACTGCCTTGAGCCACCCTTTTGTCTATATGCACCTCGCAGTAATCTGGAATGACGTTTCCCGCCACCCCCCCATTTATCCTTGTGACTGCAATTGTGTCCTTCTCTTCTCTTTTGTCAACCTCAACCGCTTCGCGAGCCTTTCCAATCTCCTGCACAAATGATGCAGCCTTGTATATTGCATTGTCCCCCAACCATGGCGAAGAGCCATGAGCCATCTTACCAGTGAAGCCAACCTTGACCCCCAATATGCCTTTTTGCCCCAATCGTATCTTTAGCCCGCTAGGTTCGGCTATTATTCCATACTTAACTCCTTTGAATAGGCGCTTTCTCTTGCTAAGCAAATACGTAGATCCCTTAAATTTAGATTCCTCATCCGCAACGAATACTAGAAGCAACCTTCTCCTAAAGTTCTCTGTATCTATTCCTTCAAGAGATGCAAGTATTGATGCAACTGCGCCCTTCATGTCGGCTGCGCCCCTTCCGTATATCCGCCCCGCCTTTACTGACGCCAAATTTCCCAGCCTGTTGCTAGGGAATGGTACAGTATCAATATGACCGTTGAGCATAATGCCCTCGCCTTTCCCTATGCCTGCAACAATATTCGCCCTGCCTGGAGCAAACTCGATAATCTCTGAGCGTATTCCCAAGCCTTTCAAGTAGCTGCGCATATACCGCGCCGCCTCAACCTCCCTGCCTGGTGGATTCTCGGTGTTTATGTTGATTAGCTCTTTGGTTAGCCTTACCACTGTTGGCTCGCTACTTTTCATGCTGATAGATTGCATGCAATTTTATATAAAATCGAGCTTTGCAGCAACCATCAGCGCATCTCCACGGACTTGATTCAGCCCTATTTCACCGAACCTGCGAAGTATTTTCATGGCTAAGGGATCTGTTTGGTCTGAGGTGTAAAGCCCAAGCTTGCCTTCATGATAAGCCTGCTTGCAAAGCCCGGTCAACTCGACATCGGCATTGTGTTTCTGGATGTTCTTTGCCCTAAGCGCATCAAATATTTTCCTGTTAGTTTCTGATGCCGTGTAATCCTCGTCTATGGGCAATAGTGCCTTTGGCTTGAGGCCATAAAGCATTTTTATCAAGTTAGGGTTCTGTGTTCTTGCAGCTACGATTCTGTTTTGTGAGGAAGCTGCGGCGTCCTGCACCAATACTCTTCCAAGACCAAGACCCTGATGCGAGAACCCTATAGATGCGACATATAGTATGTCACCTGCTCCAGATGGTATGGTTTCAAACAATGCATACCCTATCCTTTCCTGCGTCCCCTCTTTGTGCACAAGGTACCCAAGGCTGATCTCGCCTAGCCTTGTCTCTACTTTTTCCGCTGGCCAGCCGCTTGGAGTCTCCGAATCCCCATAGAAAGCCTTACCAAAAATTCCCGAAATTTCTTTAGCAGCTTGTCTAATTCCTCCCTCCCTAAGTGATCTAGGCACGAATGCCAGAAGCTCGTATCTCATGCCGCTCGCTGCGATCACAGAAGACTTCTCAAAACCCTTGTTTGCAAAGGCCATAACATCATAACTTTTCCGTTTTCAGACTTTATAAATGAGATTCAGTTTTTGTACCGTATAAAAGGTCTTGCAATAAGCGCCAAAAAACGAAATATTGAAAATGTTTATAGAATATTCAGATTGCGCAATGTCCTAATTTGCAAAATCATGTTTTCCAGAAAGGTTTTTAGATATGGGAATGACAAATTCTCTCATGAGAAAATTGCAGATAGGCGTAATGGGTTCGGTCAGCGACCTTAAATACTCAAAAGCAGCAGAAAAGGCTGCAGAAGAACTGGGATATCTAATAGCCAATAGCGGTGCCATACTATTTTTTGGAGCAGAGAAGGATTATGATTCACTGTCAACTGCGGCTTGCAGGGGCGCGAAGAGGGCAAAGGGCACCACTGTTGGTGTCACCTATGGAAAACATAAGAACATCTGGCAGAAGGACGCTGACGTAATAATACCTACAGGCCTTGAGCGGGGAGGGGGCCGTGAGCTCGTGCTTGTACTCGCGTGCGATGCAATAATCTCAATAAGTGGAGGTTCAGGCACACTCACGGAAATGGCCATAGCGTATCAGGCAGATATACCGATGGTTGCGCTGAAAGGGTATGGGGGCTGGTCTGACGAATTGGCAGGCAGATTTTTCGATGGCAGGAGGAGAAGACAAGTGCTCATGGCCAAGACGCCGAAAAAGGCGGTGGATCTCGCGCTTGCAGAAGCTAAAAGATATGTGGCAAAGTATGGAAAATAGCTACTTTAGGATTCTGTTATTGAGTATGTCATCAACTCCCATTGCGTAGCTGTATCTTGAAACGTAGTCTGCCTTCTCTTTTATTCTCTCCTTGGCATTTGAGAGGGTGTAGAACTTACCAACAGATCCTATCATCTCATCGCTCTCATCATCGCTTATCATAATTACCTCGTAGCCCGCATACTTTACTTCAATTACCCTGCTTAGTGTAGAGGACTTGCTGCATGACTTGGGGTTTATGAGCACGTTTCCGTTTATAGGTGAGGCCACCACATCGAAATCAGCCCCTAGGGAACTCACTTCAGTGGCAATAGCCCCTGCAACACGCTTCAGGAGTTCAAGATCTGTGACAAATTTTGCATCTTCTACTCTGCCTACGAACACACTCATGGTATATTTTCTGAATTTATTCGAAACGAAAAGTATCATGGCATCGCTCTTTTCGGGATTCTGCAGGAAGGCTACCGTGTCCCGAACAAGAAACTCGCTGCTAGGAAACTTCGATTTCAACATTTCCGGTATCCTCTGAGCAAGAGTTGCGATTTCCTCATTATTTGCATACGATTCGAGTTGTTGCCCCGGGATCACTGAGAATGCGCCATTCTCTCCGATAATGAACCCATTAAGGCCGAATTTTTCGTATATGGGCATGAGGTCTTCTAGCGACCTGTTCGAATTGAGCGAGAAAATCGCGCCCTTGCTTTCTAGTGTTTTTATCGACTCGAAAATTGAATCGGAGTTCACCTTGTACCCTGCGTCTACCAGGGTACCATCAATATCGAGCAGTATTATAGTGCGCATTTTATGCACGCTCTACGCCACCGAGTACCTCGCTATTAAGCAGCTTGACTTTTGCAAGTATCTCCATCACCCCTTCAGAATACTCGCTACTAGAATATATGTCTGCAAATGCTTTAGCTCTGTCTGTTGCATTCCCCACTACTCCTGCAAGCCCTCCGTGCATCTGTATCATCCTGAATGCAAGCACGTCATTGTCACCGTCACCGATTATTATTGTTTCCTCACCGTTTATGAGCCCCTTTCTTACCATATACTCCACGCCCACCCCTTTGCCTGAATCTACGTACCTGACCAGAAAGTTGCCTCGCCCGGTATCGTAGGTTATAAGATTTGTAAAGTTCGCCAATATGCTCTCAACAGCTGGAACGATCTGTGATACTAGATAATCGCATCTGGTACCATCATTCTTCCTTATGTGCACACTTATGCTGTATTCCTTTTCATCGTTCAACTTGAATACTACATCGTCCATCTTGAGCTCAAACGCCAACTTGCCAGAGTTTATCGCCTCGACAACCAGCGCCTTGGCGCTGTTGAGCTTGACAACATTAGTTATCAGGTTGACCCGCTTGTTCTTCAAAGGAAGGTAAATTGCAGCGCCGTCCTCAAATAATATGGGACCATTCAGGCCAAGTTCTTTGTAGATTCCCATGCTACTCTTTAGCGCCCTGTTTGTCGAAACTCCTACACAAACGCCATCTCGCACAAGCTCGCCTATCTCGTTCTTGAGCCTTGAATTGTAGCAATTCTTTGCATCAACCACTGTGCCGTCTATGTCGAGCAGAACAGTACTTATCCTCGTAGGTGCGATCCTGGCCAATTAATCATCTCTTCGTTGCGACAATTATGTCATTCAGATTCCTACGGATTGACTCCACGAATGCAGGTGATCTCTGGTCCTTTTCCTTCCTGAACCTCACAGATAGGGAATATTGAAAAGCCTCTCCGAGCTTGAAAAGCTCCTCAGAATATGGTGTTCTAAGCAAATCCTTGCCAATTTCCATGGCAAAGCTGCGCGCAGCTTCGGCACTCTTGACACCATTCGGCAATCCGTATACCTCCCCAGTTAGGGTTGTGAACATGGCGAGGTCGAGAAGCGGTACGCCCCTTGCATCCCCCTTCCCGTCTATGTAAGTTAGCCTGTCTCCGTTTATGAATATGTTGTCTGGCGTAAAGTCCCTAGTGGCCCATGCAATGTACTTTGGGGCGAGGCTCACGATGTCGAGCCTTTTCAACGTATCGATGTCACTAATAGATCCGAATCCAAATGGTATGAGATGCACTGTAAAGTAGCGTATGAGGTCAGACCTTCTGCCTTCCAGCCACTTCTTTGACGATTCGTGGTCTAACTCAATGCTGGATATATATACTTCCTTTAGCCTGTCAATCATTGTTCTGGTCATGTCCATTATGTTATCCTGATTTGCATTTGTCCTGAAGTCCTTACCAAGGTACTCCATTATTATATAAGGTAAATCTCCTGTTCCATTATTCTCGAAGATTTTAGGTGCAACTATGCGTGCAACATTGATTTTCTCCATTTCTGAATAGGATGCCAAGTTGCTCGATATCTCTGCCCTGCCTATGTCATCTACCCCTATCTTGACTACCGCATCCCTTCCCATATGCAGTATCTTAAACACATTGCAACTCCCCCTGCCTTCCTTAAGCTTGGAGGCCATGCCGTTATCTGACAGCGATGCCGCAAGGTCTGCAACTGTTTTAGTTTTCATCAATTTTTTCACCACTTCTAGATTCTAAGTGTCAAGAGTTCAATCCATACACAGCAAGTGTTATGGACTATTAGGAATGATGGGTCTGCTCGCTTAGCCTCAGAGACTCCTTCAGCCTGATCCCCACGGTATTCAGGTCATAAAGTTCTTCTTTGCCAGACTCCATATCTCTAATATTGACTTGTTTGCCTTTTAATTCTTTCTCTCCAACAATTGCAACGAACGGAATTGATTGCTTGTTCGCATAGTCCATCGCCTTGCCCAGTTTCTTGTCAAAAGAGATATCGCAGCTCACCTCGTTGCTTCTCAGTTGGCTTGCAAGCTCAAGACAGATGTTGAGGGTATTTATGGGAACTATCAACACCGCAGGTATGTGTTCTAGTTTAGACTGCACGGACACATGCTTCCTTTCCTCAAGCGCAGCGTATATAACATCAAGGCCGAATGTCATTCCGGTAGCAGGATATTCATCTTTACTATTCAAGAACTCCTGCACCATCTTGTCCCACCTTCCACCAGCAGCGAGCGAACTTTTTACCTTCCCGTCACCATTCATATAAACTTCCCACATGGGTCCGGTATAGTATCCAAGGCCTCTTGCGAGTGTCGGAACAAACCTCAGATCCCCCTTTGTCTGGAACCCGATGCAATAATCAAGCATCTCTTTTAATTCCTTAATCCCTTGGGCACCGAGCTCGTTTTGCATCAAACCCCCGAGGAATGAAAGCTTCTCCTCATTCGTCTGCTTCTGGCTCACTGCGTATAGTATGTCAAAAAGTTTGACTATGGATTCGTCATTTATCCCTTTCTCCAAAAGCTCCTTCTTCACTACATCCTCGCCAAACTTTTCAAGCTTGTCAAGTGCAAGTGCGGTATCCATGTGGCTCTTCTCGGCTATCCTGCATTCAGAGAAGAGGCCGAAGAGCACCTTCCTATTATTTAATTGGACATTGACATTGAGCCCTAGCTGTGCAAACACCTTGAATGCCATGTCTATGAATTCCGCATCTGCTGCAAGGCTCTTCACACCAACAACATCAACATCGCACTGCGTGAATTCCCTCAATCTGCCGGTCTTCACCGGACCGTCACGGAACACCTTCCCTATCTCATACCTCTTGAAAGGCAGCCTTATTGTCGGATTCATCTCAATAAGCTTGGCAAATTTGAAGGTTAGTTCGTACCTCAGGCAGAGCTCCCTTCCTCCTTGGTCTTTTAGTCTGTAAGTTTCCTTTAGTATCTCTGCACCACCACCGTACTTGCTGGCGGCCACGTCGTAGAGCTCCAATATGCTTGTCTCTATTGGCCCGTAGCCATAGCGCTTGAAGTTCCCTTTAAGAATGTCTAATACTTTCTCCCTTACCAGTTGCTCTGCTGGAAGGTATTCCCTGGTGCCCTTTACCTCCCTTGCTTCCTTCTTGTTCTCGCCATTAAGTATTTTTTCATTACTCATTTCACTCATCCTAACTTCGTTTTGCAAGCATCACGTGTTTGCCCACCCTGTCCCTGTTGATTTGAAGCTCATCTAGCAATTCCATAACCTGATTATAGAATTTATAACAGGTTTTTCTCGCCGCTTTCTCGTAACTCGCAATGTTAATTACATGTGCTTCCTTAACTAGCATCTCGGAATATGGTACAAAGTGCCTGATGCCATTTACATAATGGCCCATCACAGCTTGCCTGCCGTCTATGAGCATGAGATCCCTCAGCTCCATCCACTCGTATATGTCATCATAAAGATTGCATACAAAAACGCTATCTCCATAAGCGTCCTTTAGCGCAGTATGCCCCCACGATGTGGACACCCCAAGCACTATCTTATCCACTTTTATGCCATTCTCCTGCAGCAGTGATACTAGCATCTTCAATGTTGTGCCATCAAACGCCCCGACATCCGTAAGTATGACCATCAATGGCCTGCCCATGTTGTTTCTCTTCTTTATGTCCTGCAGCCACCTCAAATCGGTAATCTGCACTTCAACAGGCATCGTATTATGCCTGTTCACGCCGTGTAGACTTTGGGAGGTGTGTGGATCCAAACCTCTGGTGACTTCTATGTGATGATCTGCCATGGGCACGTATACCCTGTCCAAACTTATTAGTATGTGATTTGGATTGGCTTCGCGAAGCTCCGTAAGCTTACTTTTCATATCTGAGGCAAGGCTCTCTGCATCAACTTTTTTGATTACTGCTTTATCTCCAAGCGTCCACTTGAATTCTGATATGAACTCATCCTCAAGCCTCTTCAACTGCTTGCAGGCATGTCCAAGTACCTTGAGCTCCTTTATGTCATACTTGTTTATCAGTGTTGGGACTATGTCCTTGGTTATCAAATATCCATTCATCCCATTTTTTGCTGACGAGGCCATGAGATCGACACCTAGGAAACCTAGTCTTTCCGTGTTTAAATATGTTCACTAACAGTTCGTCTCGCATGCTGATTTCTCTTCCTCGGCAAAACCTAGCACCGCAATAAGTCAATAATTGTGGCACATAATGTTCTTAGTAATATAGAGTCCCCTAATTCAGCCTAGTATCCCCTTCAAGTAGCGCATCGAGCTTGCGGCATCGCTTTTGGAGGTGAACACTTCCAGCGTTATCGTCCTATTGTAATCCATCCCCTTGAGCATACTCGCCACGCCATTGAAGTCTATCGTACCCATGCCAAGAGGCAGATGCTCATCGTGTTCCCCGTGATTGTCGTGTATGTGCAGATGCGCAATCTTATCTGAGAACCGCTCGACATACTCGCGGATCATCTTCATCCCGCCCTCTGTATATGCATGCGCTATATCAAGATGCACCATCAGACCTTGGGTATTTTCAATAACTTGGGAATATTCTTTTATGGTGGGGCCATTTCGCTGCAGCGGCACGTTCTCTAGCATAAGGGTAACCTTGCTTTTCTTTGCGAATCTGGAGAGCTCAAGCATTGAGTCTGTGAAGTTGCTCACAAATATATCCCTGCCGAATTTTGTTTGCATGCTCTGGCCCTCACCGCCATGGAAATGGAAGTTGAGCAGTTTTATGTTTAGGGAAGCGGCCACATGAATCATCTCCTTGCCCTCTGCAATCCAACCTTCCCGTACTTTGTTGTGCGAGCTTCCGAAGCCAACCCAGTAGGATGTGTGCCCGAGTGCCTGCATTCTGTATTCTTTTAGCAAGCCCAGTATCTGCGCCTTCTGCCTTATCAGTATCTGCGGAGTCGCCTTTGGCTCCTCTATCCCTATCTCTACGTAGTCAAAGCCCAGCTTCTTTATGCTCTTTATCTCTTCTGTGAGATCGTATATCGCACTGCTTAGAAGACCGTACTGCATGTATTGCTATCTATGCTAGTTGTTAAATCCCTTTCTAATGTAGAAAATCGCTCAACAAGCTCGTCACTGCGCCTCACCGCCTCCGCCAATCTGCCGTTGAAGAAGGTTTTTGTGGAATCGAACACATTTGTGTAAGCGGTAAGATCGTGCCTTGCGATTATACCTGTTAGAGTCTTGAGCGAATCTAGGAATATCTCATCGTGCGCTATGAGTTTTCTATCTGCCATTGCATTTATCGACTCCTCGAACAGTTCCTTGTCCTGAAATAGCGCCTGCACCATATCGCACATGAACCGCGCAGGAGGGGGAGCAAGCTCTGGGCTAAAGAACGGATTAACCCCGGTATTTAGCCATGCTAGGGGATGCGAAAATAGGCTTATGTTGGAGTTTCCAAGTCTCTCCTCCTTGGGTATGCAGCTTAGGCTGAACTCCTGCATAACGCTATTGTCGAGTATGCGCATCTTTCTGGGGATGAATGCTGCATCTCCAGCCTTTGAAAGCGTCTCGCGTATCCTTCTGATATCGCCTTTTCTTACCATGTTCATTATGCTCATGGTCTGCATGCAGTACTCAAGTATCTGCTTGCGTGCGAACTGGTTGTCCATAGCCAAACTGCCGTACACATGAGCCTTGCCGCCAAGTATTCTCTGCATCATGAGCACCTTTATGTTGTCTAGCCCGCCTATGTAGTGCCTGTTCTCCCACGGGAAAAAGCCTGCGGTTGTGCAGGCCAATGCCATGGCAAGGAAGCTTGTCTGCACAGTAGCCTGCGTGTTTGCGGTCACCTGATCGTGTTGCTCTGGAGATTGCACCTCGAATATCTTTACCTTAAGAGCTGTAAAAGCGCTTATTGCATCGTTCCTTGACTTTTCGGTGCTTTTAGTATCCAGCAGTATGCTGCGTTGGCCGCCAAGATCCCTTACAGAAGGGCTGCACAGCAGGTGAAGACTCATTATGTTAACATTGTCTGGTATGTGAAGATTGAATGCTTCAACACCTGGAGTCATCACAGACAATCCGGAGCATACAGTTGCCTGTGCTCTTGTGTGCTTTCCAAAATCGTGTGCCGCTTCCCAGATATTTTGCACTGGCACGAGGTAGAAGATTATGTCGCTTTCCGCAGACACCTGTCTTCCGCTTTCTGCAAGCCTTATCTTTTCGTGCAGAGCCTTGAGCTCTGAACCAAGCTGCCGCTTGTCTTCCCTGGAGTCGTGGCAGAGAACATCAAATCCCGATTTTGCGAACTCCAATGCATGCCTTTTTCCCATAGCGCCTGTGCCTATTATTCCTATCTTCATAGCCATCACATCAGTTTATCACATAATCTTGGCCATGCGCCACCATATAAGGATAATTGAATAAAATCCGAATATTAAGCCGAAAAGAATTTAAAACTTGAATAATATTCAAATATCATGAAAAACATAAGGAAAGAGCTTATTGAGCTCATGAAATCAGGGTACTGTGCACCTAGGATAGTAGAGATTGCCAAGAAGCTAAAGGAGCCATCAACCACAATACATTATAACATAAAGCAGATGGAGAAGGGTGGGGAGATAGTAGGCTACCGCGCGGTACTGGACCATAAGAAGATAGAGGAAGGGTTCTGCACCTATGTTTTGATATCGCTCTCCCCTGACGAGTATACCGACCCAGAGCGCATAGCCAAGGAATTATCGAAATACCCGCAAATCGAGGATATAGATGTCATAACAGGAGGCTGGGAGATGATAATAAAGGTGCGGTCTAAGGATATCGACGAATATTACCAGTTCGTAAAGAACGTTTTGTCAAAGAAGGGGATTGCCAAGACCACATCGCTCAACTCGCTTAAGGAGGTAAAGAGCAACTACGTGACGCTTTGATGCCCAGAGAAGTATTTTATTCCTATTCATCGATATTAAAGCGGTGTGAAAGTGGACGAACTACTCAACTCTAGAAACTTTGACCTTAGCGAAGCTGAACTCTTCAAGCCAAGGATAGCGGTTGCAGGAGTAGGCGGGGGGGGCAACAACACCGTACAGAGGCTAAGCACACTAGATGTAAAGGGTGCGCAGCTCTTCGCATTCAACACGGACAACAAGCAGCTGCAGACGCTAAACCCGAACATAAAGAAGGTGGCGCTTGGCTACGCTGTAACGCACGGCCTTGGGGCGGGCGGCTTCCCTGAGATGGGGGAGAAGTCAGCGGAGCTGTCTAGAAACGAGATTGACATACTTTTAAGGGACACCAACCTGCTCTTCCTAACTGCTGGAATGGGAGGGGGAACAGGAACTGGGGCCGCGCCAATAGTTGCAGACATCGCAAAGCAGAACGGCGCGATCGTTGTGGGCATAGTGACTATACCCTTCTCGCTTGAGAGGAGCAGGCTCGCCACTGCAAAGAAGGGAATAGAGAGGCTAAGGCAGTCGGTAGACACGCTCATAGTGATAGACAACCAGAGGCTTGTGAACCTCTATCCAAACCTGCAAATTGAGCAGGCATTCAAGCTAGCAGACGAGATAACCTCAAGGGCTGTCAGGGGAATCACAGAGGCGATAACGCAGCCGAGCATGGTGAACATAGACTATGCCGATGTTAGGACGATAATGCAGTCTGGAGGGCTTGCAGTAATAAGCGTGGGGTCGGGCCAGGGTGCTGACAGGGTGAGCGAGGTGGTCAGGAACACTTTAAAGAACAAGCTGCTTGATGTCGATTACGAGGGGGCCACAGGCGTGCTGCTCCATATAACCGGAGGGCCAGACATGACCCTTGGAGAGGCGAACAAGATAGGGGAGATGCTAACAGAGAGTGTCTCACCAAATGCTAGCGTCACCTGGGGAGCGAGACTGGAGAACGACAACCAGGGACGGGTTGATGTTATAGCCATATTCACCGGGGTCTCAAGCCCATCGATCTTCTCAGGAAGCGCAGGCAGGGAGCAGGACTCTGGGATAGGGATAGACAGGCTCTGACCTCTTTTGTTGGTTTGATGGCATTGCTATCGGAAAAGGACATAAAGTACGTGAGCGGCATATTTTCAAAGAAACTCTTTGGGGAGGTAGAACTCACGCTTTTTGTAGACCCGGAGGGCCAGTGCGAATACTGCGAGAGGACAGTGGAGCTACTCAGGGAGCTGGCCGCAGTGGACAAGAAGCTGAAGTTGGAAGTGAATGACATCACAAAGGAAAGGCAGAAGGCAAAGGCTGCTGGGATAAACAAGGCTCCTGGGCTCACCATCTCATCCAAGAACCGCGAGATGCACCTGCTCTATTTCGGGATACCTGCAGGATATCAGTTCGCAGCGCTGTTAGATGACATAGTGGACGTCTCGAATGTCAAGACAAGGCTGGCTGCGACGACTGTTGCCCAGATAAGCGGAATAAAGAAGCCTGTGGAGATAAGCGTCTTTGTGACAATGGATGAGCAGCTGTGCGCTGGCGCAGTGAGGATAGCCCACCAGTTCGCAATCGAGAACCCAAAGATCTGGGCAAGCATGATAGACGCCGAGGAGTTCACAGAGCTTGCGATACATAGCAACGTCACCAAGGTGCCAAAAGTTGTGATAAACGGCATGATAAACTTCGAGGAGCCGCTTCCGGAGAATGAGTTCCTTGATTATGTCATGAGTGCAAATTGAATTCTCATTGTTCTTGTATAGTTGTGGCTCCGTTCTCCCCTTTGTTCCTTGTAAGTATGTAGGTCTTCGAGCTAGACGCCTGCTTTAGCTGCTCGTCGTGTGTTATGATGAATATCTGGTCGATTATCTGAGGCAGCTTCTCGTTGAACACTCTCACAAACCTGGCCATTCCCTGCTCGTCGATGTTATGGGTGGGCTCGTCAAGTATCATCCACCTAAGGTTTGGCACCAATACTAGGGCAAATGCGACCCTCATCGCAAGGCATCCGATGCTTCTCTCCCCTCCGCTAGCTATTCCCTGAACCTCTTCCCACTTTTCCTTTGCACCAGTGGCTGTTCTGACCTTTAGTACATAGTCGTCTGAATCAGCCTCTAGCATTATGCCAGTGTAGTCATCGTATGGGTATATCTCCGGCCAGATGCCCTGCATGACGTCGTTTATAGATCCCACGAGCCTTGTCCTCATCGCGCGCTGCGTCTCTTCGAGCGCGTTCTTGAACTTTGAGAGGTTGTCTATAGCCGCTTTCTTCTCGCTTATTTCCCCGAGTATCTTTTCGATTCTGGAGAGCTGATCATTCTTCTCGTCTATGAGCTTCTGCTTGTCGGCGAGGTACCTCACATGCGCTTCTATTTCTGATTCGAGCTTGCTCGACCTTGAGCTTATTTCGACAAAGCTCTTCTGAATGCCCTCTAAGGTCTTCTCGTCGACTTGGATTGCCTCGGATTCTCCTGATTTCTTTTCGTGGCGCAATCTAAGCTCCTTGAGCTGCCTGGAGTGGCCCTCTAGACGCTCTGACTTCTCCTTGTTTGAGTTTAGTTCCGATAACCTGTTATGTAGCAGTTCGTATTCCTTCTTTACTAACTCGCTCTCCTGCTTGAACTTTTCATATGCACCCTTGGAGTTCTTGATTTTGCCATCCGAAACTGCAAGCAGTTCGTCGAGTCCTACGTAGTCCTTGAGCTTTGAATGCGCAAGCCGCAGGCCGTCCAGGCTCTTGCGCAGGTTCTCAATTTCGGTCTTCTTCGCCTTTATCTGCACTTCAGAAGATTTTATCCCAGTCTCCGCAGAGCCTACTGCCGCCTTCTTCGCATCGATTAGCTTCTCCTTCATCTGTGTGTCCAGTTCTCTTTCGCATGCAGGGCATTTGCTGATGTGCTTCTCAAGCTCTGCTATCCACTTCTTTGTCTCTTCCTTTTGGGATTGATAGGCTGCAAGCCCCTTTTCGAGCTGGTGAAGCAGGTCCGAGGCATAGGCAAGCTTCTTCTCCTCGCTCTCCAAGTTGTAATCCTTGTACTGCGATTGTAGCTTGTCTCTCTCGACTATCCTTTGCTTCACTACTGAAAGAGCGGCTTCAGCATCTGAGAGTTCCTTTGCAGCCTTTCTCTCATTCTCCATGGCCTGCTGCTCTCTGGCCATGGCATCGGAGAACTGTCTTGTGACCTCTGCCATTATCTTCTCCAATTCAGGCCTTGACGGCAAGCCAAGTTTGTTTAGCTTATCTATCTCCGCATCTATGAAATCTGACTTGCTCTTTATCTCGGCACACTCTTTTATCAAGGAGGTCTTCTTTGCCAGTAGTTCCTTCATTGATTTGAGTTTGGTTTCAGACTCCCTGGCTTCTACTTCCGTCTCCTTGTGCTCCTTCTCAAGCAGAAATTTCTTGGTCTTCAAATTCTCCAGCTCCAGCTCCAGGGACTTGAGTTCCTTGGACAGCCTCTCGCCATCGAAATTCTGGACCAGCTTCTGGTGCTCAACTATCGTGTCCTTTATCCGGTTTATCAAACTGGTCGCGTTCTCCTGCGCCTTTGCAAATTTGTCCAGACCAAGGAGCTCATCTATCTGGGATTTTCGCTCCGATGCACGCAGCTCAAGGAAGTAGTCTAGTCTGTTCTGCTCTGAATAGATTGCGCGGGAGAATAGGTCGTAGTCCACCTTTAGTATCCTCTCAATCTCCTCGCTCACCCTCTGCGGCTGCGATTGCAGATATGAACCGTTTTTCTGCAGTGTTGCTTTCGCTCCCTCGCCTGTGGAAATGCCTCGCTCGACGGTGTAGTTGTTCCCATCGAATGCAAAAGAGAGCTTGACGCTCGCCTCATTCTCCTGATTTGGCCTGCTAGTTATGATGTCATTTATGCCAAGGCGCCTGTGCTGTATCGCAGGGAAGGTTCCAAACAGTGCGTAGGATATCGCATCCATGATTGAGCTTTTACCGGCACCCATCAGGCCGACGAGCACGTTGGTGCCTTTGTTGAAAACAAGCCTAGTATCCTTGTGCGTTTTCCAGTTGTGAAGCTCTATGGAATTTATCAAGCAGACCCCAGACTTAGATGGGGTTTACATTTATTTAATCCTTTTGAACGGTATGGGCTACGTCGCTCATTCATAGCCTTATAGAATCAGCAAACACGTCGAAATTCCTTAGTTTCCTTGCAAGCATCTTGAAATCTTCCATACTCGACAGTGAACCGAGTTTCGATATGGTATTGTTTACAGCTTCGTAGAATTTGGGGTCGAGTTCGACGCCGTAGCTTTTTGTGATCTCTATGGCAAGGTCGCTGGGCTTGCCGCCCTTAAGGGTGCGGTAAAAATTGATCACGTATCCCAAACTGAGGTCTGGGGTGCTGACACTTATGCCATTTTGGAGAATTCCGCCTTCCCATTTATAATCGTCCTTGTCGCTTGGCACAGAGTGTTTAGCTTCAGGATACGTCTCCTTTAAGGTCTTGATAAAAAGCTTCCTGACCAGTGGGATGAGTTGTTTGCTTCCAATGTTACCATTCATTGACACGTAAAGGGTGTTGACTGTAAGGTTTCCGTTATCTGATAAACCTACACCATTGCCGAACAGTTTAGCCTTAGAGGTTTCAGGTTTTACCTGCATACAATCCATATGCTAGGGTAATTAAACTATTTAGTCCTTTTCTAAATTGGTTAGAAACAGTTGATTAAACGAGGCTTTCCTCTGCGACCTCGACTTCCCTGACGCCGCTGACCTTCCTGAGGCTATCTTCTATTCTTGAGCTGCCCTGCTCGTCCTCATAGACGAACATCGCCTTGATGATCTTGATGCCGTAGCCTACTTCTTCCATCTGCATCGCCGTGGGCTTTAGCTGCTCATGAATGAGTTTGCTGACCTCGGCCTCCTTGCCTTCCTCAGCATATATCTTGAAAAGAACTGCTACCTTCGCCATTACGGCCCCTCGTATCCACACTCCTTGCATGTGTACCTTGTGAAGTTCTCCCTGCAGCTGTAGCATCTTACGATTGTACTCTTAGCGCACCTGGGGCACTTGAACTCAACGTATTTGTCAGTGAGCCTTCCGCATGAAACGCAAACTTTTCCTGCCATTACTATATAATCACCATTATTAACTTTGCTTAGAAGAAGTTAATTATAATCTTTTAGGCAAGAAACATATAAAAAAGCTATGGGTGTGTGGCGCAACTTGGATAGCGCATTGGCTTGCGGAGCCAGAGGTTGCGGGTTCGAATCCCGTCACACCCGAATTTGACAGCCTATTCAAATTTGGATGCTAATGGTGGCGTCTCGTTGGTTTTTTATGATGCAAGGATGGCGAGTGCTATCGCACTTGGGATTGCTATAAGTAGCCCAAGCTTTTGGTGCGAGCCGAACTTCTCCTTGTTGACAACTAGGCCCAGAACCACGGCGACTATTATGTAGCTCTCAGAGATCGTGAGGGCTATGGTTATTGGTATCAGGATGGTTGCAAATGCGTAGGAGATCCAGGCGAGGTTGTCAAAGACAAGGGTTGAGAGAAGCAGCTTTGGTATCTTTGCCGCATCCTTTAGCATCTTGTGGGCCTTGCCCTTGTAGAGCAGGTAAGCAAGTGTGTACACAGTCAGCATTATGTTGAAGAACCAGTTGACTATTAGAGGACTGGTCAGCCTTGATGTATAGCCCACAAGGAAGCTTGCGGTGCCCATGATTATAGCTGCCACTATAGCGAGCATTACCCCCCTCTCAAGCGACCTAAGCTTCCAGAAATGCTCCGACCTGAAGGAAACAAGCCCAAGCCCTATGAACAGCACTATTATTACAAGCAGCTCTAGTGAATTGAGCGCCTCGTTTATTATGAATAGGGAGAGTATTGCGACAACAGGTATCTCAAGGGAGAGGAACGGCTCTATTGCTGCTATCTTGCCCTTCTTGAGTGCCTCGAAGTCCAAGATTGCGCAGACAAACATGAAGATGGAGAGCACAAGAAGCGCCGCCAGGGTCAGCGGGTGCCGCAGATAGCCGATCAGGCTTGGGTATACAAAGGGGGTGAGGATCAGCGCCCCGAATATCACTATGAAGAAAAGGGTCTCCCAGTCACCTATCGCCCTTGTGGTTTTCTGTATCAGGAAGTCACCGCCTCCCCAGAGGAATATCGCTGCGAATGCGAAAAGTGCGCCTAGGCTAAAGAGCATAGTGGTTATTTGCTAGGAAACCGATAAAAAGCTATGGAGCTAGCTTCTTGGCACTATCGCTATGTTCGCCATTATCCCCTCTATCGCCGCTTCTCTTTGTGCCTGGATTTCGTAGCCGCTAAAATTGTTTCTGGCATATTCCAGTTTTATCTCAATTGGCGTATTTGGGTGCTTTATGGCCTCAAGCCTTACCTCGAGGCTCCTTGTCTCAAGGAACTTTGTCTGTGGACTCTTGAATGTGGGCTTTGTCAGCTCCGCAAGCACCTCTGGGCTTGCGGCACGGTTTTTTGCAAGGCCCAACTGGCCATCATACACTGGATTGTGCTGGCCATCGTACTCTATGTGTGTTGAGAGGTAATTAACCGTCGGCAAGAAAAATTCGCTACATGTGGGGGAGAAGAGCAGCGGGTTCATCGCCCCGTAATAGATTACGATCCTTGAGATGTTTTCGTCAAGCAACTTATTTCTAAGTACCTTCCAGTATATGAATTCGCTCGAGAGCGCAACCGCCTGTACAGTATCGTTCCTGTCTTCGGATAGGGCCTGCAGCTTCCATGGCTCTATTGTTTGCTCGGCAAGCTTTACGCGCTGGTCGTTTGTATAGGCCCTTATGCTATTTTTGAAGTCAGAAATCGTCTCACGCCTGAGCTTGTCTACATCGGCAAAGTTCACCTTCTTTTGACCTTGCAGGGATTGTGCCAAGCGTAACTCCTAGTTAATATTAGCCATAGCCTCATATTTATTCCTTACCTAACAGAATTGATGATTACCGGATGCGCCTTTGGCAGCGATGCGTGATTAAATGGGATTTAAGATACCTTTTCTTAGCAACATACCTGTGGAGATAACGCAGGTCAACATAGCCTACAACAGCACAACCCACAGCTTCGGAGGAATCAAGGGCAAAAAGAGATTTGTCTACAAGCTGCCATTTGCAAACACCGAGACAGTGCCGATGCGAGTCCTTAGGATAGAGGTCGACAAACCGTTCGTGCTCAGGAAGATGAATTACAGCCTTCCAACTGACGTCGAATCTGGCCAGAAGATAGTCTTCGAGCTAAGGTGCGAATACGATGGGAATTATTCTTACAGCGGCCCGCTAGGGATAAGGCTGATGGCACTTCCGATCGGATCTAGGCTTTTCAAGAAATAGGGCGACGTTCGCGGAAAATAAAAATTGGGAAAATAGAAAATGGGGCGGGTGCCCCAAAAAATTTACCTTCTGCCCTTTCTGTTCATCTTAGCTCTTGCTACGTATCCGCCCTTGTCGATGAAGTAAAGGTAGCCTTCAGCCCTGCTTACCTTTTCGCTCCCGATCTTACCCTTCCTTCCACGTGGGTTAGTCTTCATCGGAGTCTTCCATACGTATCCGTCCTTTCCTAAGAAATACAGATACCCGTCTTCTCTGCTTATTTTTTCCTTTCCTACTCTTTCGGCCATTAATTCACCCTCGATAATATCTCGAATGATATATTTATATAGTTATCCTCGAGGATACGTCAACAAACTAAAAATTTTATCTCGTCAATTTATGGTATTTTGCGCGATTTTTGCGCATTCGGCTGCCGAGAATCAATTTAAACCTTTGTTGCCAAATCTATCTGATTGGATGATCGAGATAAAACTATTCAAAGAGGCAAAGCTGAAGGGATACACGCTAATAGAGGGATTCCCGGGCGCAGGCCTTGTTGGACCCATGGCAAACAGCTACATAATCGAGAAGCTGGACATGGAGTACATAGGCCATATAGAAAGCGAGGAGTTTCCGCCGATAGCTGCCGTGCACGGCGGGGTGCCGATGTTCCCAGTGCGCATATACAAGGAGGACAAGTACAAGACGGTTGTGATAATGTCAGAGTTCACAATACCCACACAGGTTATCTATCAGCTGGGCAATGAGCTGGTGAACTTCATAAGGAAGCAGGGAATCGCGCAGGTGATATCCATAGGCGGGATGCCTTCGCAGAAACCCACGGATGTAGCATACGGCGTTGCGACAAACAAGGCACTCACGCAGAAGCTAAAAGATGCCAAGATAAGCCCGATAAACGAGGGGGTTGTTGCCGGGGTGAGCGCACTGCTCCTTGCCAACAGCAGCGAATTTGGCATACCAGTCACCGACATACTGGTGCAGGTCGACCCAGCGGTAATGGATCCCAGATACGCGGTCACTGCAATAATCAACCTCAAAAAGTTGATAAAGATCCAGGTGGATGTCAATGAGCTGGAAAGGGAATCTGCAGTGGTTGAGGCTAAGGTTAAGGATATACTAAAGAAGGCCAGGGACACCCACGAGAGCTACAAGAATGCGGTTGACGCCACAGGGCCTTCGATGTATGCGTAGTAGTTGCAGGGGTTGCAGAGTCTGGTCTGGCAGCAAGCCACAGAAAAATGCGCAGGACTTAAGATCCTGTGGCCTAGCGCCTTCGAGAGTTCAAATCTCTCCCCCTGCACATGATCAAAATTTACTCCCTTAGACGGGTGGTTTTGTTTAATTAGAGCCGCTTGTCAAGCCATGTCAGTTTTTTCCCCTCTTTGTAGCCCAGATGCACCATTATCTTGACCATTTTTTGGTTTGTGGCAAGCCCGTATACAGACTTTGCCCCCTTCGATTTGAGCCATTCCTCCGACCTTGCGGCCAATGACTTACCTATGCCTTTGCCCCTTGAGCTTGGTATCACAACATCATATACTAGACACCCGTAGGTCTTGCCTTCCATTGAAGCATAAGAGAATCCTAAAATCCGCCCACTCTCGCGGGAGACAAGGAAAACTCCCTTCCTGTTTTTTATCGCTGCTGCCATTTCCTCCCTGTTCATTGGGGGCTCCCTTGCAGAGGTCCTCAGCTCCGGTGTGCTGCTGGCGATTTTGTATAGCGCGTTAATCTCGTCGATCTTCGCCTTGCTGATTTTCATCAGTTTAACTTTTGGTAAGCAGCTATATAAAATTGATAGGACAAATGTATCTTCAGTATTTTGTGCCTCTGTAGCTCAGTGGTAGAGCGCGTGCATGGTAAGCACGAGGTCGCGAGTCCAATTCTCGTCGGAGGCTTTGTGATTGCAATGAAATCCCGCATACCCGCAGCGCCTTACAGAAGGATCCAAAGGTCTATGCCGATACTGTGCGTTGATGTCATAATAAAAACCGATGATGGCTTGCTGTTTGGCGTTCGCAAGAACGAGCCGGCGAAAGGGAAGGTATGGTACATTGGAGGCAGGGTGCTGAAAGGCGAGCTGCTGGAATCGGCTGTTAAGAGGAAGGTGAAGGAGGAAACCGGCCTGAAGGTTAGGATAAGCAGGATGGTTGGAGTATACGAGACGTTCTTTTTTAGCGGAGAGAATAGGCACACGGTAGCGGTACTTTACCTAGTCGAAAAAATAGGAGGCCTGCTGAACCTTAAAAATTCCGATCTTTCTGAATTGGTCTATCTCAAAAAATCGGTCAAAGGTATGGATAAATATGTGAAGCAGGGCATAATCGACAGCGGCGCGCTTTCGGCAAAGAAGCACAACGCGTTTCAGCATAGGGCATATTTCTATAGATGAACGCCCCACGTGCTTCTCTTCCTTCTCATTCTTCTTCTAAATAGGATATCCACAGATAGCTGCTTGAGTAGCCAATGCTTTGGGATTGGGCTCCTGTTGCAAAACTTTGACCTGTTCTCTACTCGAAGGCCTCCCGTGCAAGTTTTGCTCCCTGGGAGAGCGCCAGCAGTTTGGAATATGCCACATCCCAACTCCTTGTCCTAAGGCCGCAGTCAGGATTGACTACTATCCTGGCAGGGTCTACCACCACCTTTGTCGCATAGAGTATCCTGTCTCTCACAAGCTCCGGTGTCTCGAGTATGTCCTGCCCCTGGGCATTTCTAGGGTCGCCAGGCCTGCCCATGTAGTCATGTATGTGCTCGACCCCAAGGGCATAGCTTCCCTTGTATCCTGCATCTTCGAAGAGCCTGAGATCCGAGTAGCCAGGCCTTGAGTGCGCGTCTATGCCATACTCGCTTGAGTCGCGGTTCGCGAACTCTAAAGAGAGGAGCGTTATGTCCTTGAGCTCAGGCACAAAGCGCGCCAGGAGCCCGTAGTCGCTGTAGCAGTTGTGCAGGCTAAAGGTGACTCCGTCTATCCCATGGGTCAGCTCGTTTATGGCCTCGACAAAAAGCTCCATCTCAGGCTCGCTGGGCTTTGTGGTTATTGCTGGCTCGTCTATCTGTATGGACTTTGCGCCGCTGCTGGCAAGGAGTTCAACCTCCTTGCGCAATACGTTCCCCACAAAGTCGAGCATGAATTCCCTTCTTGCCTTGAAGCTAACCTTCTGGACATCGGTGCCTGGGCTGCGCGACTTGAGCCTCTTCTCGTAGAACTCGTCAAACGACCATTCCACAAGAGTGTAGGGCCCGGTTATCGGCACCTTGATCTGCAGGGAGGTGTGTTTCTGGACGAACTTGAGCTCGTCTAGGTATATCGGGTGCACGAACCTCGGGGTTGAGATTACTGCTGCCTTCGTGTAGTACTTGTTGTCAAAGGACTGCACACTGCCCAGCAGCCTAAAGCCCTCCACGTTCTGCACAAGGTGCTCGTACATCTCCACTCGCCACTGCTCGCCAGAATAGACCACGTCAAGTCCTGCACTCTCGAAGAGGCGCAGCGCGTATATCGCAGACCATTCGCGTACTTGGTTCTTCTCCTCAAGGGTTGGCGCACAGGCGGAGTGTGACCTCCTTTCAAGCAGTTCGACAAGCTTGCCGTAATCCTTAACCTTTAGCCTCCTGCCCCACAGCATAGCTTCTGCTATCTGCTCATCACCCAACCTTGCGCTCTCCGATACGCCCTTCACCCTCCAGCCTGGCTTTGCTATGCTTCCTATCTCTTGAACTGGGAATAGTTTTTGTTTGCCCTCCCTCATTGCACCGCCTCTAGCCTTCTCCTTAGCAGGCTCGCCGAATCTGCCAGCACCTTTAATTTCCTGTCGGCATAGTCCCTTGGGAGATATCTTAAGTCGCTGCTGGGCAGGATCGTAACTCCTGATGCTCCCTTGAGGGCCACAGAATTTGCTGCAAATTCCGCCACCCACTTTGGATCCTCTACCAGGGAGTTTCTGGAGTTGACGCACCCGCAGCCCACCATCTTGCCATTGAAAGATGACCCCTCAAGCTCGCTTATCGGGGTCTGAGTGAAGTCTATGCCAAGAGTGGTAATGCATTCTATTCCCGCAAGCTGCGATACTATGGGTGCGGAGTTGCCGAAGTAGGTGTGCAGCCTCAGCTCCACAGGCAGGTCTGAGAGCATATTTTGGAACCCTCGCCTGTAGTTGCTTAGCTCCTTGGAGCCTATCTGCGAGGCTTTCCCTTCGCCGTACACCAGAGATGGCTCGTTGAACTGCACGCATGACACGCCGCTGCGGAGTAGGCTGCTCACTATTTCTTCTAGGACCTTGCAGAACGCTGTTACCAGCTCGTTCTTTGAGTTGTAGAACTTGTCATCGACAAGGGAGGCCAGGGTGTAGGGCCCTGGAAGAAATGCAATCCTGTTCTTTAGTCCACTAGTTTGATCCGGCCTGTAGTCTATTAGGCTACTACCAACCCTGTCCCATCCTGTCACTTCCAGCTCGCCAACCACCGTGGGCTTCTTGTAGAATGTGTTTGTATCGAACCAGCGCGAGAGGTCGGCGCTGATCACAAGGCCGCCTGTTACCTCAGAGATAGGACGCAACGGGTCCTGCCATCTAAGCTGCCCATCAGACACTTTTGAAAAGCCGTAGGACTTTTGGAGCGCAAAAAGCGCATCTGCATCATCCCTGAAGGCGCGCGAGAGCTCTTGTGCCCCGGCTCTTCCCCGTTCAAAGTCTCGGGAAACCCTTACGGTATTCTCAGACCTTGAATGAATCCCAGATAAAGTTACTTCTACTCTAGTGTTTGCCATTTTTACAACCTCGTCCAAGATTAGGCAAGTGCCTGGACTATCAAGAAATAGAAGTCCGATGTATTTAAAGATTCCCTACAGGTTTTGCACTTATCTGCTGCGTGAGTTCCTGTCCCTGTTGAATCCGCCGCGATGGCCTCCGCCGCCTCTTTGTCCTCCTCCGCGGAAGAATCTGCGAGGGCCGTTTCCTCTGCCCCCTTCTCCGCGGCCTTCTCCCCTTCCTTCGCCCCCTCTGTTGCGGTTGAAGCCCCCTCTGTTGAATCCTCCTCTGCTCCTGCCAAAGGTTCTGTGCTCATGTGGTATGACGATGTTCTGGAATGGATTTAGGTCCAGTTCTATCCTGTCCATCTTGACATTCGCGTAGTCCTGGATGTCCCGCAGCAGCTTGGTTGAGTCGCTGTCAACTATTGTTAGCGCTCTCCCGTCCTTACCCATCCTTGCCGACCTACCGATCCTGTGTATGTAGATATTAGGGTCGTCAGGACATCCGAAGTTTATTATGTCTGAAATGTCGGCGATGTCAAGCCCCCTTGCTGCAACGTTGGTTGCTATTAGGAACTGTGCACCGCTTTTGAAGTGTCCAAGAGACTTCTCTCTCATCGACTGGGTGAGGCCACCGTGCATCAGTATTGCATGCATCTTCTGGCTTACTAGTAGCCTGTGAAGCGTGTTAGCCTCAAACTTGGTCCTTGCGAATATTATCGCCTTCTTTGGCGAGTACTGGCTGATGTATGCCAGCAGCGCAGCGAATTTGAGCCTATGGGGCACTATGACAAAGTTCTGCTTTATCGTACTTACTGCCAGATCCTCTTCCTCGCCCACCGTGATCTTGATCAGCTCATTCTTAGCGTATCTCTGCGCGACCTTCACTATCTCCCTTGGCATTGTGGCGGAGAAGAGCATGAACTGCTTGTCGCTGCTGACCCTTGAAATTATGCTCTCTATGTCTTCTATGAAGCCCATGTCCAGCATTACGTCCGCCTCGTCTAGGACAAGGAACCTTATCCTGTCCAGATTTATCGCCCGTCTCTCTATCAAATCAAGCAGCCTGCCTGGAGTCCCAACTACTATGTTAACGCCGTTTCTAATCTCCCTCATCTGCATGTTTATCGATGCACCCCCGTATACCGTAGTGGTGCTCAGGCCAAGGTTGCTGCCAACCTTGTCAGAGAACTCGGAGACCTGCAGCGCAAGCTCCCTTGTAGGTACTATTATCAGGGCCTCTGGCCCGCCTGCGTGCTTGTTTATTCTGTTAAATATCGGCAGCAAAAAAGCTGCGGTCTTGCCGGTTCCAGTCTTTGCCCGAACTATCGCATCCTTTCCAAGCAGCAGTTCTGGTATCGCACGTTCCTGCACTTCAGTGGCAGAGATGAAGTTTATCCGGTTCAGGGAGTTAACTAGCTCTGGCTTCAAATTCATATCTTTAAATTCTTTCAACTGAAAACACCGAGAATAAGGAAAATTAGCTCTGATTTTCTCTATATTTCTACAATAAACATTACAGTATCATGATATATAGAGCTTTCTGTTAAGGGAGGGTTCTTTCAAAAAAAGCTTGGTATTCATATAGGGCACCGGTGTTTCTAGGATTTCAACAGAGTCATTATAGGCATAATTTCCTTCGCTTTTGATAATATTCTTGAGGTATAAATTGGTGGTGTTGCTATCACAAAAGGGACTCCGCTAACGGTTATAAACAGATATTCCTGCAAAATTCGGTAGCGACGGTTTTGCTGTAGATTTCTTTATCAACGGAAAAGAAGTTGTAATCTGCTTTAACGGAACTAAAAGCAAGAACTAACGGCTATTTAAATGTTGAACGCTCCCGATATAGCAATGGATGGAAGTTGGAGAGATTTCAGACTTCAAAGTGCAACGGAGTTTCTCCCCACCTATGGATGGGCCTTTCTGATAATGGCCGTTGTTCTGGCAGCCCTTTACTTCTTTGTAATCGCCCCATCCAACATAGCCCCAGGTTCCTGCCAGTTCTCAAGCGGCGCGAACTGCCAGGATATAATCATGGGTTCTTCCTCCCAGTTAACCAAAATCGCGGTCCTGCTCTCAAACACACAGTCCTATCCAATAGCCTCGCCAAGGCTGATCTTCAATGCAACCCAGTTCGGGTCGCTAATTGCAAGGTGCGTTCCAAACCTGGTCCTGCCTGGAGGTGCGATAATCTGCAATGCAACAATAAAGCAAAATAACATCGCAGCAGGCGCCCTTGTTGCAGGCAGCTTCCAGCTAAACTATCTTCCCTGCCCGAGCGGGAATGCCTCGAATTGCCAGTCATCAACAGGGAGGACAAACTTTGCTGGCTCATTTAATGTGCACTCCTCCCCTCTGCTCTCTCCACTTCCAATCTCCATAACCCT
>JAGWGI010000027.1 GCA_028867435.1 Microcaldota archaeon
GCATGACTCCTGCAGAGAAGGCAGGACTTATCGAGTATAACGGTGAAAAATATGAAACCGACAGATGGAAATTCCTGATAAAACAAGCAACGGAACACATCAATTTCTGTTTGACGTTAGTATCATTCGTATTGTGGTACAGTGCCGCAGGTAAAAACAACCAAAATCCTTTTAAAATTATAATGCTCATCTATCCTATGGGTTTGAGGAGGGGCATGCTATGGACATAGACGAGTCACTAGCCATGCTGGAGAGAAGGGGATTATCTAGTTTTAACGCGAACGGGAAGACCGTAGTGATAAGGGCAGACATCAATTCTCCAATCAAGAATGGGACAATTGAAAATATCAGCAAGATAAAAGTGCCGCTGCCTACGATTACAGGGCTAATTAGGCAGGGGGGCAAGGTCGTAATACTTTCGCACCAGGGAAGGCCAGGAGACGAAGACTTCATAACTCTCAGAGGACACGCTGCAGTCCTGCGCGAGTTGGGGGTAAACGTTGATTTTATAGCAGAGAACAGCGGAGGGAGAGTGAAGAACAGGATAAGGCAGATGCAAAACGGCGACGCGCTGCTTTTAGAGAATGTTCGGTTTGATGCGCAGGAGATGAAGAAGGTGGAAAATTACAGGGAGCACCTTCGTTCCCCGATAGTCCAGGATGTGGGCGCAGAGATGGACTACTTTGTGGAAGAGGATTTCTCGTGTATGCACAGGAACGAGGCCACAGTGACAGGATTGCCGTTTGCTGCACCATCATATCTGGGGCTGCACATGGAACAGGAACTCAGAATAGGCTCGATGCTAAGGAAGTCAACCTCAAAACCCACCCTATTTGTGATGGGGGGCGGAAAGGTGCACGACGCAATAGGTTATCTCTACGACCTTGCCCAGAGCGGCTTTGCTGATTCGATCTTTTTGACAGGCCTTGTGGGTAATGTTGCAATAATGGCAATGAACGGCAAGCTTGGTGGAGACACCCCGATGCTAAAACAGAAGTACGGCAACCAGATAAGGGCGATGGCCAAGTTCCTATCGGAATACAACTCCATTAACAAGCACCTTGTCAAGATTCCTGTAGACGTTGCGACAATGGATGCAAACGGAAGGAGGGTGGAATACGAGGTCAATGAGCTTCCATTAAACGCAAGCGCCCTAGACATAGGGAGCAGGACGATCCAGCTTGCGAGAACCGAGATCTGCACTGCCAATTCCCTATTCAACAGGGGCCCGTCGGGGCGAACTGACGTCTATGGATTTGCGTTCGGAACCTACTCCTTCCTTGAAGCTGCGATAGACCGCGGCGTATATACAGTAATAGCAGGTGCGCACACCAAGATGGTAGCAGACCAATTCAACTTGACTGACAGGATAAATGAGAACGGCCACGTGAGCAGCGGCGGAGGGGCCATGGTCGCGATGCTTGCAGGAAAGAAGCTGCCTGCGATAGAAGCCACAGCAATGAGCCTCAAGCTTGAGCTTCCAAGGAAGAGGGAGGAGGGGCGGAGAAAAAAGCTCAGCTTGAAATAGCGATTTTATGAACATCATAGAGATCTCGGAAATAATCGGAAGGCTAAAGACCACAAAACGCACCGGATGGATTGAGGCGAATATACCGGATCCTGAGAGCATAGCCGACCATTCATATCGGGTCGCACTGTTCGTGATGATCCTCTCCGACAAGATGGGACTCGACACAGAGAAGGCTGTAAGGATGTCGCTTGTGCACGATCTTGGCGAGGCGCTCATCGGCGATGTCGTGACTGAGGGGCCGAGTGCATCTGAGAAGAAGGAGACAAAGACTGTGCGGGAGAGGCAGGCCCTTGAAAAAATATTGTCTGCCGCACAGTCGCCACAGTACATTGAGTTATTTGATGAGTTCGAAAAAAGCGAGAGCGCAGAGGCAAGGCTTGTGGCACAGATAGACAAGCTGGAGATGGCTTTGCAGGCGCTTGAGTACGAGAAGGCGCACGGAAAGAGGCTCGACAGGTTCTTTGCAACTGCAGATAAGATGGTTTGGCAGCCAGAACTACGGGAGATGCTCGAGAGAATAGAAGGCGGAAGACCACGAATCCCTTAGTAAACGCCCATCAAGTCAAGGTTATATACTGCAAAAGAGATTTGCAATAGGTAGCATGCGCGTAAAGGCATTCAGGGAAAAGAGTGATGAAAAATCCGGCATCAGCACAGTCGGGAAGGTACTCCTAAATACCGAGTTAGAGATGGCCTGGGGCGGGGGCGCATACGAGCCGAGGAACAACAAGTTCTACGATGCCTTTGCAACTTTCATAATGTGGCACTTAATACTAGAGGGGGACAAAAGGAGCGTAAAATTCTACGTCTCTAATGGCTTTGACACAAGTGTCAAGATAGAGTCTAAGACCGGGCAGATCTATACCCTGCCAGAATTTGCAATAAAGGCCACAATCTTTACAACCAACGCGAAGCTGCAGAACAGCTTTCTTTGCATAGCAAGGTATCTTGGCGAGAGGCTGGAAATCTCAAGTAAGGACGGCCCGATATTCAGCGTGACGCAGGACGAAAAGTCAGTGGAGTTCACAGCGCACACCCACTACCAGTCAGGTAACTACAACTGCATGATAAACCAGAACGGCGATGTAATTTACATCATGGAGTTCTACGAGGACGAGCTATAAACAAGAGGATTGACGCTTGCCGAACCCGACCACCTTGGTTTATATGGGCAGCCGGCAACTGATATACCGATAATTATGGCCAAAAAGAGCGCGAAAAAAAGTTCGGCGGCAGGTAAGGCTAGCCCCAAAAAGTCCATGAAGGGCTGCGATTGCGGCTGCTGCGAAGGCAAGAGCCTTTCGAAGTGCGACTGCTACTGCGGATGCAGCGACTGCAAGTGCGATTGCGAAAAGTAGCAGCGGATCTTATCCAAGCCTGTAGACGTTGGTGCCTGGATGCACCTTATGGTTAAGCTTGATTCCTACAGCATCTCCTGCACCTGCCAGTTCCACGTCGACCCTGTCTATCTGCATGCTCGAGATTCTCTGCCTCACAGAGCTCTCCTCATCCCCTATCTCTATCATATCGCCAACCTTTAGCTCGGCGTCTAGCTTTATCGCAACAACCTCTATCTTGTCGAAAAAATGCTCCACTGTCCCTATCAATCTCTTCGCTCTGGGAGCATGTGCAGATGTGGCGCTGCCCCCAGTTTCCCTTGCCTCGTACGCCTCCTGAACCTCCATCGCGTTGTCAAGGTCTTCCGGATTCATGATCATGCTTGGTAAGACAGTTATTTAATGCTAATCTTTTCTTTAGAAACAAAGGTATGGCGCTTGTACATAAATCTCAAAATCCCAGTTGGTTTAGAGAGTAAATTACCTTACAACAAATCTCACAAACGCCGGCAAATCAATTCTGTAGAATATGAACGCTCACATGATGCAAGGACTTTCTGGATACGCCTCGATTTATTTGGTACATACATGCACGAAATCCTTCGAATGTTCAGTAAACTCATAAAATTCACCGTTTTTGCAGACGGTGAACAAAACGAAGGACTCATTAAAGTATTTAAATGCCCAGAGCCAACGCTAATGCGATGATATGGAGGAGGTAAGGAAAAAGCTGGGCGGAAAGAAGGAACCAAAGCCCTTCTTCTCTGCTGAATCTCTGGTTGATGAGATAAAAAGGCTTGATTCAAAGCCCATGAGGCACGTCATAATACTTGCCAACGTTCTTTACGCTGCGAATCTGGGCATTAGAGCAACTCCTAGCTTATCTAAAGAAGAGATAATCAAGAAGGCTGCAGAGTACGGAATAAGAGTGGGCATAGATCACAAGTATGAGAGGACTCAGGAGCTCGGGCTTAAAGTCCAAAGTGCCGGCGAGATCCTATTCACTTCAGATGTACTTGCAATGGATGCCATCAATGGCTACATAGAGGCAAGGGCGCAGCTATCGCCATTCGAGGATGAAAAATCAAGGCTTAGGAACGACTACACTCATGCGCTAGGAGAGTTTGTGAATCTGATCAGGCTCGGGTCGTGGAAGGGCGAGGCAAGGACAGACGATAAGAGCCCCCTCTACAGGGCATTGCAACAGGAGGTAACTGACAAGGACCAGATGACGATGATCGCACTGACAACCTCGCTACTAAGCTATTACTATGTGAGGAGGCTCGCAGATAAGACCCTACCAAATAGCCAGTACCTGCATCCAGACGCGAAGGTGGCTCTTAGCGTCTCTGTTGTGGAAGACTTCGCTAGAGGAGTTGATGGCAGCTACGATGCCTCAAGGTTGCTCGACAATCAATCCCTCAAGTATTCAGCAATGCTGATAAAAGAGAGTGAGGCTGAGGCTGATGCCCTTTTCTCCATGATAGAAACAACAGATTTCACTGTAGAGAGCAACAGGAAGGCATACCAGACACTCAAAAATCTGGTGAAGTCATGTTAATCGGGTTAATTTAATGATGAAAATCAAAGCGGACCAGGAACTTAAGAGCATGGAAGAGAAGATAAAGATGCTCAGTGGCAACTACATGAATTTGAAGAGCAATGTGGAAAGGCTTGAAAACCACCTTAATAAAATCAAGACGCATAATGCGATCATAAGCCAGACTCCAAACAATCCGAGGAAGCACATAGATCTCCATGCCCAAAATGCGGAATACTATCACTTGCTCGAAATGCCAGAGAGCAGAAAGCAGGAATATTTCTATTCCGCAACATCTGCGGCAACGGAAATGAAATCCATTTCTGAGGACTTAGAGACTATGCTAGTTGCACAAAAGTTGAGCTGGCAAACCGTGGCGATGGGAGGGATTGCTGGTTTTGCCTCCAGCAGCCAACTTGGTCTAGACAAACTAAATGACCTGATTGATACGGGCAAACTGATGCTCAATGCTCTCGAATGCGGTAGAATATCCCCAAAGGAGCTGACCAGGGAGATGGTAGTCCCTCTCAAACTCACCTACAAGGCATCATATGGCCTTGCGGTGTATAACTTTAGGTTAGAGAACAAGGTTGACGCAATCCCTGGGAATCAAAAGAGTGTGGGATATCTGCTAAATGCAATGAGCTTTGATGCATACTCTTCCCTAAATGAAAGAAGTTTTGTTGAAGTATACAATGACATAAAGAGTGCCATCGGAATCTATTCCGGAGCATACGATGCCCTGATTTCAGACATAGAAAACCGCAGGGAATTTTTTGACATTCATGTCAATACGTTCCTTTCAAAATTAAGGGACAACGCCACGCTCAAGTCCACAACGATTGATGCGCACAGGCCCTAGGGCTGCACACCTCCATAAGCCTCGCCCCTGCAGTTGATTTTATGATAACCAAACCGGGAAAAGAACTCTCAAAGGAGATAGAAAGGCTTTACTCGGAGAGGAGGCTTAGGGTGGATGAAAAAGCCAACGTGCATCTGATAAAGTCCACCATGCGAAGGTTCTGGAAGGAGGTCATAGCCCCGTATGCAAATGACAAAAGAGCATTTCCGTACCTCTGGGATTCTGATCTGTCAAGCGTCTCGCAAAAAATTGACAAGGAGCTCAACCTAAAGCCTACCTCACCGGTAGTTGATGTAAATAGCATCTGGGGCAGGGGACTTGACATAGACAATCAGCGTTACAGCATGTTCGCATTTCCAATCAGCATACTGCAAATCGATGGGTTTGAGGCGCGAGGAACCATAAACAGCGTCCTTATACCTGGGATTTTTCCTCCAGAGCGCGAACTGTTCAAAAAAGACAACCTCACAAACTACATGGTGAACCTCTTCCATTTCGCACTGCTTGATTCTAGTCCCTTCTGGCACGTTGCCCACACTTACTCAATAGGTGGAGATGGTGAAATAGAGAGGGATTTTGGGAATTTTGTGGACAGGCTGGCCCTAGAAGTCAAGTACACTGCGCTCTTCTATTCGGTAGAACAAACAAAGGGGAGGGCATTGGGAATGTTTCCACTGAAAAAAATGGAGAAGCTCAGCTTGATGATGGAAAAGCACCATCCAGTGTTCGAGCCGATGGAGCTCACAAGGGAGTACCTTGCAGCCACCAACTTGGACGAGCAGACAATAACACAGTTTTGCACTGCCCTTGAGCGGCTTGCCCAGAGAGTAAAGAAGCTACGAGTACTCAGAAAAGGGGAGGATGGGTGGATGACCCTCAACTTCAATTGACACTCTGCTACGCTTAAAACCTGAGATGATATTAATGGCATTCAACAACAAGGAGAAAACAGATGCATGGGCCAAATTCCTTACCAGAGACATCACCGGCAAAAACCTCAAGCCCTTCGAGTACCAAGGCCAGCCCTGGAGTCAGGAGGGTGCCGTAGTGGGCGTCTCCTACGCAGGTGCTGACACGAAAATCAAAGACATGCAGGGCGGCATCTGCCTGTGCAGGGTGAGCAATGGGATCGAGAGGAAATATGCAGTGATGCGCACGGTTGCGGTACAGCAAGGCGAAGTAAAAGCCTACCCACTGAGCATGCACAACCTGCTAGAGGATGGCAAGTCGGAGTACAAAAAGAAGCTCGCAGAGATGATAGAGCAGTTCAACATATCGGAAGAGCAAAAAATGCTCCTGAAAGAGCAGGCAAGGAATCAGGCATAGTACGCCGGAATTTTTAACCTGTCTCTATTTCCTTATCGAGCCTGAGAGTTCCTTAATCCTCTCATCTACTATCTCAAGCGCCTTGTGGTGGATGCACATCCCCTGGATTTCCTGCAGGCTCTCCTGGCCATGTATCGACTGAGCTATCGCCTTGAGCAGCTGTATCGAAGGCCTGGTCCTAAGACCTTCCTGCTTGAAGATCTCAGCAAATTCAATCTGCAGCCTATCATCTACCATGTTAAGCTTTCGCATTGTTTCAATTGCAAGTATTCTTGCCTTATCGTCCCCCGTGAATCTCGCAGCTGCGAGAAGCATGCTTTTCTTGATATCTCCACTAGCAGTCAGCTTCTCGATTGTGGTGCTCTGCGATTCTCTAACCCTTGCTAAATTCGTCATTTTGTCGCCCTTCTGTAACAAGAGCTAAAGAGCCCTCAGTTATTATAAAGGTTGCGAGCCTGCAGGTTTACTGGCAGTGCGTAAAACACTGCCCCGCCTACGGGCTTGAAGCAAGATCACATACACGCAGAATACAATGATATATACAATCCCAGATGCATTCATTACCTAATTCTCGCGGGGAGTAAGAGAACTATCAGCTAATTAACGAAATGCATCGAGGTTTTAAAGCGCTGTTTGCAGCAAGCCACAATTGTGATTTGATGTCTTCAGAAAGCATAGCCGCGATTGCGTCAAGGTGCAGGGAGAGCATGAGCAACATACGCCACATGCAAGTCTTTGCAGACGGGAAGTCGTATGTGTTTGAGGGAAACAACAATGTAAAAGACAACACCCTCAAGACCACACTTATGCAGAGCCTAATAAGTGTGCAGAGGCTGTACCTCAATAACTACGACCCTGTGATCAAAATGAGTGGCCACATAACCATCGTCTCGCCCAACCAGATGGGTAAGGCTGTGGCAAAGTACATGGACGAGATGGGCTGGCTACTGCGCGGGTGAGTGCCTGCTGATCTAGCGAATTATACGTTCAATAGACAAGTATCTTAAATGGGAGAAACCCATCAACGTGAAGGGCAATGAGAACACCGTTACACTCTCTGATATAGAGGAAATCAAGAAGATAATAGATGACCCTGAGTTGATGAGGGGGCAGTTCAACCAGAACACCATTTCGCTGATAAGAAATCTTTCCATATTGCCATACTACTCCGTAAAAAGTAATTAATGAGAAGGTCACATTCGTGATCTTGTAGGCCTTCACGGCTAATCGCGTTGCACAAAAACAAAACATGAGTTAACCTATTAAATATAGAAATTAGAAGCCATTTGGTAAGACAATGACAACAATACTTAGTACGAAATCCCATGGAGAGATAGAATCCGGTTTCGAGAGCGTCTTCGTTGATTTTGTGAAGTTCGGGGACTACTTCTTTAGCACTAGGGACTTTTGCAACACCGTAAGGGTGATCGCTGAAAGCCCAGCGGATCATAAGTTCACGATTGTAGGATTTCCGATAGAGGAGTTAGAATCTGAGACCGCAGACGCCATGCAGAGGATGATTGGCGAGGCTTTCACATCCTCGAGGAGAAAGGACGGCGCGATTCCGCATGTAGAGATGCACAGGGAAATAATTGAGTTCGATGACAAGAACCCAAAGGGCAGGGTAAGACAGAGGCGCATCACCAAAGACTTCAAGGAACTTAAAATCGAGATCGCTACAAACAGCAAGAACAGCGAGATCACAGTCGGGAAGTATGTCATCAAGGCCGATGATTTTGCCTGGCTTGCGTATGCTGTTGCAGTAGGAGGGTTCAATGGATGGGCAAAGCCTGCGCCGAAATTTGCCACAGAGCTAAAAAATGCACTCAATTCGACAAGCAATGATCTTTTCAGGGACCTAAACAAGGGCAGGAAACCTCTCAAAACAACCAGCTGAAAACTAGAAGGAAAAAAGAGAATCCAAGAAAACGCTTTCTTGGGCTCTTCAAATTGCAGCGTTCTACAAGGCATCGGGATATTAGATGTAAATGCACTGCTCACATAATACCGAGCTGGCGCGTTACTTCCTGGCTTGCCTTGAAGAGTTCCTTTGGCATGAACACGAACTTGCATGCAGGCGCGCCCATTGCAATGCACTCCTCTTCTACGCAGTCCAGATCTGTTTTGAGCATCGCTGATGCGCCCCCTGCTATGAATCCCCTTGCTATGTGGTCGACGCAACCGCTCACTTTGCCCTTGAGCAGCGCAGGGATCGGAAGATCCTCTATTAATATTACTCCACTACTCCACTCTTTCTCTCTTCCATGTAGTTTAGCCACTTGAGCACGCCCCATCCGGAGAGCACCGCAAGGTTTGTCATCCACTGCAGCAAATCGTCGCGGCTAATCGCGTAGTTCTTTCCCAGATTCGCAGCAGTGCCAGTCCTGTAGCTTGTTTTTGCCGCATCGTAGAGTTCGCGCAACCTCTGTTGGTCGTCGTTGATCCTCATTGAGTACTCGGCGAAGAAAAGGGCCGAGGTTATCAACTCCCTTTGGTGCATAAGAGTAATCTTGCCAGGCTCGAAAGAGAGCTTCTTTGTTATCAGCAAGTCCTCGAAGAAATTCGCCATATAATACCCTAAAGTCAATTCTTGCTCTATGCATGATTAGTTGCCAAAATTCAAATAACAATCCATTTATTCCACAGCTGCTCTAATCCAGAATTGGCTATGAAGCATCCCCTCGCGCAATTGCGCGGCCCTAAACGTGCTCGCATCCAGGGTCTCCCGCACCTGGGTATTTGCCTTCGCATTTGGTGGTGCACTCACCAGCGGTCTTGCCAGGGCTTGGCCACATCGTGGGGTCTGGCTCCCCGAACATCTGTCTGTAGGTTTCAAGGGACCTGGCATAGCTTGCGAGAGCACTCTCCAGCGTCTTGCTAGTGCTTGGCACGTGGTCGATGAACCTTCCTAAGACCTCAAAGCAGAATTTGCTGTACTCCCTTGTGTCTAGCATGAACTGGTGCCAGTACATGTCCAGCATTCTCGACGGCCCCATGCCTACTACCTGATCAAGTGCTATCATTGACATGTACCTTTTGAACTCCACCTCAAGCCTGACTGCAAGTTCCCTGCTTACATCCTTCCCCAAAAGACCTTCAAGCATGTGCAGCTGCTCGCTCTTGCCCCAGATTGGGGCGCCCTTGGAAATTAGCTTCTCAGTCACCGATGTGAGGTCGTATGCCCAGATTCTTTCAAGCTTTGAGATGAACTCTGGCGAGGTTATAATGCCTCGCTGCAGTATCTTGAACTTATTGGCCAAACTTCTAGGATTTGCATCCCTCTTCTCCTGTCCAAGCAGTACAGATTTAACCCCAGACGCAGACTCAACAGTAGATATTTTTCTATCAAGCATTTTCACACCAATTGGCTTGCCGCAGCTATGGATTTAAACCCTGCGCGGCATTCGTCTAGAAGCGAATCGCTGAAATCTACCCGAACGTGTCAGCCTGCCTAAAACCTACGGCAAGGAGTTTATGTTTTCCATTAACACCCTTGGATGCTGATCGGGTTTATGCAAGGCCAAGGGCTTCTGAGGCATAGGCCGCTAAGCAGATGATCTACTACTTGAAAGGGTTCCTTACTTTTATCCAGGGGATTTTGTCAAAATCCTTTCCATTTTCTGTGATAATTTCAGTTATGTCGTTCTCCTTCAAAGTCTCTGCAATTACTAGGTCCCAGAAAGGGACTCCCAGCTGCTCAAATTTTTCTGCAGCGTGATTGATAGTGTCATGAGTATAATTTATCTTTTGCCATTTATCTGATTCTACTATCTCCAAACTCATTAAGATGAAAAAGGAGTCCAAGAGTCTGACAGAGAAGGTAAGTTAAGGGGGCATACAGGTTAGGTCCAGTACAACCGATGAATCAGCCTTTTAAAGCAGGAAAACCCAGTATAATTGATAGCATGCAGATGAAAACCTCAAGAGGACTTGGCAATACTCTGTTGGGTACAGGCGTGGCGTTGTGCGGCGCTGATCTTGTATCAAGGGCGGCCATAGGATCTACCAGCGACATTGTGCTAAACAAGGGCTCAAGCGCCAAGATAGACCCAAACACCATAATCACATTCATAAACACGGTGCCAAAGGCACTTGACCCAAATGTTCATGGCACTTCAGTACAGATGCTAATGGGCGTATAACATGTTGATTTCTCATCCTCGCAACCTAGCACCGCAATAAGTCAATAGTTTGCGGTGCGCTGTTGTATTGGTGAAGAAATGAACATAGCAATAGACCTTGGAAAATGGAAAAGTTACGTCGTAATGGAGGAGAATG
>JAGWGI010000009.1 GCA_028867435.1 Microcaldota archaeon
CGCTGCCATTCTCCTCCATTACGACGTAACTTTTCCATTTTCCAAGGTCTATTGCTATGTTCATTTCTTCACCAATACAACAGCGCACCGCAAACTATTGACTTATTGCGGTGCTAGGTTGCGAGGATGAGAAATCAACATGTTATACGACCATCCAATCAGCCTTTTAAACAAGGAAAGCGTAATAGAAGTAAGGGATTCTATGAGCGAAAATATCACTAAAACCGGGACCATATACGACAAGATTAATAAAATCAAGCCCTTGTTCAAGAATAATGAGATTTCCATCAGTTCAGCCAACCTGAAGCTGCATAGAGCAGAGAACCAAAGGATTGTACTATCTGCAGCAAGCAGCCTGAGCAACGAATTCACAGAAAAGGAGGTTAAAGAAGCAGTGAGTAGGATCATAGACCCACAGGGGGATCTGACCCTAAATAACCTCCAACCAGGTAATTCTGTGGACCACAAGCTTCTGGAAAGGGTTACCAAACTAGAGATATTCTCTCTTAATCATGACATAAAGGAGACAGCAGAGACGGGGCAGGTGGTTAGCGAGTTCTACAACGAATTCGTAAACTCGTTTCGCTTTGGATAAAGAATCCCCCAAACCCTGATAAAGGAAGTGGTGTGAAGTGCATTATATTCAAGGCGTACCTGCAGCGGAGTTCACTAAGATCCTAAAGGCATCAGATATGGTCTCACTGTAAAGTACGCATTCGACAAGGTGGTGACGAACTGCCAGTTCTCAGACCCCACTGTCCTAGTACAACTTTTCGCATACATTGTGAAGCTCAAGCAAGCACTGCTCTTATCTCTGCAAGAGCAACAAGCCCGCTTAGACTAGTAGCAGAAGCAGCAGGCTGACGCCCCAACCAGCAAAAGAGCAGGCGAAATTGGAGGTGAACTTGTTGCCAATCTCTTTTTCCTCAAAGTACCCAAGAATTGAATCGACCACGTTTCCCAAAAACCCCGCGCACAGCACAACAAGCAGGTAGACGGGGTAGCTGGAGTTGCCAAGGAACGCTATTGCTATGAGCAGCGACCCGAGCAGCCCGGCCCCAAAGCCGAATGCAGTTATCCCCCCAGAAGTCCCCTGCTTCACCTTCCTGCCAGTCATCAGCATGTAAGGCCTTCCGCCAAGCACTCCAAGCTCGCTGGAGAACTTGTCAGCAGTTATGGCTGCCACACTAGCAACGTATGACACGACGATGAAGTAGCTGGGAATTATGCCCGCCGCCAGATTGAAGTGGTAAAAAATAGCTACGAATACTGGAACAATCCCATTGGCAACAACATTGCTCCAGCTTCGCGAGCGCTGGTACACCCCTATCGCACGCTTCCTGTTCTTTCCTATCCAGGTCACTATCCCAGAAAGCAGCAGGAACCAGAGTATGACCAGCAAGAAGAAGGCTCCCATCGTCTGCCCTCCGAATACGTAAATTAGTGCCCCAAAGACAACTGCAGCTGCAATCCCTTTCCCATCAAGCGTGAAGAAACTGACCATCCAATCATCCATTTCTATGAAATATTCCACTAATACCAAAGATTTTTAAATCTTTAATCCAAGATTATATCACGGGTTCTCTACTGTAGGAAGGGTTTAACTGGTCGCCTTGCCAGTGCGTGCAAACGTACTGGCCTCTTCCTAAGAATTTTTCGCTCACTTGCATAAATTCTATCTATACGAATTCGATTAGAATGATTACGCTACCTATATATTCCTTGTGCTGTTCAAGGCGCAGCAAAACGCGCATTCCTATATTGCGGCATCTGCTTATCTGATTTATAGAGCGAAGGGAATGGCAGGCAACACGCAGCCTTCCAAAACCCTTGCAGGAAAAAGAGCAAGGAGAACAAGGACACCACCGACACCACCCAGCAGCCAAACCACAAATTTTAGTGAATTTCGGAAGGTTTAATAGCCCTATTTCCCATTATAAGTTAGAGCATATTCTAATGGGGGTTTAATGGCAAAGGAGGTACGAGTAAAGGAAGTCGAGGACCTGCCTGGGATCGGGCCCACATCCGCGCAGAAACTCAGGGACGCTGGGTATGACACTCTTGACAAGGTAGCGGCAGCTCTGCCCTCGGAACTCTCTGACGCCACAGGACTCTCAACAGAGGTTGCAAAGAAGGCAATAGAGGCGGCAAAGGCCGCAACCACTCTGGTATTTGAGACTGGCACAGAGGCATATGCCAAGCACAAGGAGCTAGGCAAGATCACCACCGGCTCAAAGGGCTTTGACGAGCTGCTCGGCGGAGGAGCCGAAGCAAAGGCGATAACCGAGGCATACGGCAGGTTCGCTGCAGGCAAGAGCCAGGTTGGGTTCCAGCTTTCTGTCAATGTCCAACTTCCGGTATCAAAAGGCGGGATGGAGGGCGGTGTGCTCTTCATAGATACCGAAGGGACGTTCAGCCCGGACAGGATAGAGAGCATAGCAAAGGCGGCAGGCCTTGATCCAAAGGCAGTGCTAGAGAACATCTTCCTTGTGAGGGCGCTAAACACCGAACAGCAGGTCTTGGCAGTGGAAAGGGCCGACAAACTAATACGCGAGAAGAACATCAAGCTGATAGTTGTGGATTCGATAACCTCTCTTTTCAGGGCCGAGTTCCTCGGGAGGGGTACGCTAAACGAGAGGCAGCAGAAGCTCAATGCCCACATCCACAGGCTGCAGATGCTAGCCGATACGCACAGCATTGCTGTATACATAACAAATCAGGTAATGGACAACCCCGGCATACTCTTCGGCGATCCAACCACCCCGATAGGTGGGAACATACTTGCCCACGCTGCCAAGACAAGGCTGTATATGAGAAAGGGAAAAGAGGAGAAGAGGATCGTGAGGCTCGTGGATTCGCCAAGCCAGCCAGAAGGGGAGTGCGTTATCAAGATCACAACAGAAGGAATCAAGGACTAGTGTTTTAATGCTCATTCTTACAGGCACAGGAGTAAACAACAGGGACATCTCTCAATTAGCTATAGAACAAATCAAGCAGGCAGACGAGCTGCTGCTTGACCTGTACACAAATCACATCTCCAAAGAGGAGCTCTCCAACCTAAGCATGCTGTGCGCAAAAGAGCCAAAGCTGCTGAGCCGCTCTGACCTTGAGGAGAACGCAGGGCAGATAGTGGAAAGGGCAAAGAGGGCGAAGATCGCAATACTGGTTTCAGGAGACCCGCTAATAGCAACAACGCACCACACGATACTCGACCTTGCTGCCAAGGCGCATGTAGAGTATATGGTTTGCCACTCCTCCTCAATCTTCTCTGCGGCCATCGGGGAGAGCGGGCTTGACATCTACAAGTTCGGCCCTACCACCACAATAACCTTCTGGAGCGAGAAGTACAGGCCTGTGTCGTTCATAGACGCTATAAAAAAGAACATAGACAACGCTCAGCACACCCTTGCGCTCTTCGACTATCACTACGAGGAGCAGCGCAGGATGCGTCTTGGTGAGGCGATAGTGCTGCTTCATGCTGCAGACGAGCAAAGGGGGCATGGGTTGATGGACAAGGAGAGAATGTTACTTGTGATGGGCGATATCGGCAAGCAAACACAGCAGATAAAGTACGTTCAGTTAGGGGCAGTGGATAAGGAAGTTTTAAAAGGGTTTGAGGGCAAGACCCTGTGCATGATAGTTCCTGGGAAGCTTAGCTTCGCCGAGGAGGATGCACTCAAGAGGTTCTGAGCTACTTCTTCCAGTACCTTATCGTGTAGGCAAGTGAACCAAAGCCGAAGAGCTGGACGAACCAGACGTTTGCCACCCTTGAGAAGATCGTTATCACAGACGCCAAATCAAACCCGACGCCAAAGCTTCCGAAAGTGGCAATCAGGAAGCCGAAGAGCGCAGCGTCGGTTACCCCTAAATTCGCAGGCAATCCTGTCACCATCCCAAGCAGCGTGGACATGGTGAAGATAAAGACGATCAAGGGGAGATATGCGATGCCCACATGGACTCCGAAGGCGAGCATCACGAAGTAGAGGCTTACCGCATTTAGGGCCATGGAGGGTACTGTGTATATCATCGAGTAGACATACACCCTCTTGCTCAGCAGCCTGTTATGCCTGAAATACCTATCCCCGAAAGCGAACATCTTTCTAAAGAACCTCTTTTTTCTGAGCCTGTCACGAAATAGCGAGTAGGCGCGCCGGTTGTAGAGGAATATAAACGGTATGAGCAGGAGCACCGTCAGTATTATTGCGACGAGCAAGTACTGCTGCACAATGAACGCCGCGATTATGGCCACAAACGCAAACCCCGCAAAATCGGTAAATATGTCTGCAACTATTGCAGGAAAGGTCCTGCTGAACCTGGTCCCCGTGATCCTATTTATTGTGTATGACACCACAGCCCTTCCCCATCTGCCAGGGGTGATGTCCATAGAGTACATTGACAGATATATCATGAAGTTTTTGGCGCGCGCAAGCCTAACCCCAAGGCTCTTCATGTAAAGCTCCCATTTCGGGAACCTTATAACATACGCGACAAAGACCGCAAGCAGCGAAAGCGCATAGTAACCCAGGTTTATCGATTTCACTACCAAAACAAAGTTCTCAAGCCCCTCCTTGTATATCGCAAAGCCTGCAATAGCCACGAAGACCAGAAAGCTGAAGATCAGGATGCCGATAAGTATGCGCTCATAGTTCTTTATCCTGCTCCTGTACTCCGACCTCTTCTTTATGTTGCCAAGCTTCATTACTGATCCGTTCCTAGCCATCTAATCATTTTTGGAAGTCAATTATCCTGCTATTTGCGGATTGCTCGTCTGCGCAGAGCAGCACAACCTTGCTGTGCTCGTGGTAATCCGTAACCAGATAACCGCACTCTCGGGCAATTTCCTGTGCAAACGCAATCACCTCTTCCTTCTTTGGCATCTGCGTGTACGACAGATGCCTCTCCTCACCGCGCGCCCCTCCAACAAAAGAGAATCCCTTCACTTCTACGTAGTTGGGCCTTCCGCACATTATCAGCTTTGCATATCCCTTCGCATCAACCATGTTGACTCCCTTCACTAGAGTCAGCCTGAAGACCCTGCGGGTCGGAAGCACTGAGAATACATCAAGGAACTTCTGGAAACTTTGCCATGCGCTAAGGGTCTTCGCCCTTGCGGTATCGGCGTAAATCTGCTCGTTTGGTGCCTGTATCGAGACGTAGAGCTGCGTTGGCATCACGCTTAGCTTTTGCAGCGCTCCAATCATCGTTCCATTCGTCACAAGGAAGGTGCTTATCTTCCTGCGGTGGAATGCTTCAAGGAGCTTGCTCATCATGGGGTAGAACATCGGCTCTCCAGTCAGGCTAAGCGCCACATGTGCAGGGTCGTTTGCCTCTCTCCATCTGCGCAGGTCGGTCTTCGGATTCTCCTTGAAACCGCTCACCAGCCTTCTCTGCTCAGCTATGAGCCCGTCAACTATCGTGTCTGGGTCGTCCCAGTCCCCCATGGCGTTTAGCTCATTCCAGTTTATCCCAATCTCCTCAGGTATTATGCGCCAGCAGAAGCTGCATGAGAGGTTGCAGCCTATAGCGGGGGTGCTTTGCATGCACCTCCAGCTCTTGATCCCATAAAACCTACTCTTGTAGCACGTTGCTCCCTCAAGCCTCATGCTAGATGCCGTGTAGCTGCAGGTCTTTATTGCAGAGTGCCTGCCGACAAAGTGATATCCTTGACCAGACATGATCCCCTTGAGCTTTTCGGGCAGCCTCGAGCCCTTCTGCAGCTGCCTTGCAATCTGTACACCATCACTATCGCCCATCTGATCACAGCCAGATATACTAATCCGTAAAACATTTTAATTGTTTGTGAACTTGGCGCTCAATCTATTAATATTCTCGGGCAAATAGCTCTGATTGAGTGGATCTGTCATTCTCTCTTGAAAAGAATGCACCCATAGTTACTGACCAGTCAACAAAAGATCAGCTAAAGAAGGGCTTTTTCGGTTCTAGCAATGGAAGAAAGCTGGTCCTGTTCCCTGAAGAAGCGCTCTACCTAGTTGATGTCAGGAACGCGCAGTGCACGCTAAAAGGCAAGCCCCTTACCTTCAACGAACTGGCCGGAAGATTCGGCAGAGGCAAGAAGCTGATGGCCAGGTACTTTGCCTACAAGGACTGGAGGGATCGCGGCCTAGTCGCAAAGGAGCCTAGCTGGAAGCACCCCAGACCAAACGCGACCTCGACCAAGAAATACCCCTCATCGGCAATAGTGCTGCCAAAATTCAGCGTGAATGGCATGTTCTTCCCATATGATCTGCTCAGCGTGGTGGATGACAAGGAGAAAGGAAGGAAGCTATACGAAGAGCTCTGGCTTGGGCAGTACGGAACCTACAAAGCCGCAGACCACGGGCAGCTAAACAAGCTGGATGCATACGAGACCCTTTTCCTGCTCGGCAAGCGCAAGCTTAGGCTAAAGAACGCAACCAAGAGGACGGTGGCAAGACTCGCCTGCGCAAGAAGGCCCGACTTCCTAAAGCTCTACGAAGTGTACAAGGACTGGAGAGAGCATGGCTATGTGGTGAAGACCGGATTCAAGTTCGGAACACACTTTAGGGTCTACTTCCCCGGTGCAAAGCCGGTGAAGGATGAGCACTGGGTCCACTCAAGGCACGTGATACACGTCTTTCCAAAGGAGTCAAAGTTGCTTATATCCGAATGGGCAAGGGCGATACGCGTAGCACACTCAGTGAGAAAGACCTTCATACTAGCGATTCCAGGAAAGGCGAGCGCAAGGAAAATGGGGATAGACTATTTGCTCTACCACCGCAAGGGCGGGGAGACCCAGACCCCTGCAAGCGCGCCGCCCAAATACGCCATGCTCTCGCTGAGCGAGGAGGAGTACATGGGAGGCAGCGAGCTATCTGGTGCGATAAAGGAGGCGCAGCGCATCGGGCTTGGGCTGATCCTTGCAATCTCAGATCGGGAAACCGCAGTGACATACTACAAGGTAAGGAGAATAGAGCTAAAGAAAAGCAAGCACGACTACTACGAAATAGACTGGATGCAGCCCTAAGTGGCAAATCCACAGCGTTCCACTAATCTGAAAAACCTTATAAATGTGTAATATGGAGTATACATCGGTGACCAAATGAAGATTTCAGACATATATCACATGGATATATACAGCGATGCTGGCCAGTATCTTGGCGACGTTCAGGACGTTATCGTCGATTTGGAAAGAGGGGAGCTTAGCAGGCTCCTTACAGTTCCTTGGAAGAACGCAAAGGGCGAGGTAAAGGTTGTTTTGAGGCAGAAGAGCATTCTCTACAAGAACGTGAAGAACGTAGGAGATGTGGTTCTGGTTTCATCAAACCCTGCGGCAAAGCCAGAGGACGTATCCAGAGAAGAAGCAAGCGACCTCTCAAGGTAAGCGCTTTTATTTGTTCGGGGCACAGCCCCATATGTTTAGAATCTCGAGCGCAAGCCCTGCAACTACTCCTGGACCGGCTTTGGCAGCCTAACCCCGCGCTGGGAGTTGTAGTTGCCCTGATAGGCGTTCTCCACCCTGCTTGTCGCCTTTATGAAAACAATGTGCGCAAAGCGAGTCATAGGGCGCAGCCTTATCTTGTACGGCGCATTGTTTATGACCTCAAGGGTTATCGTTCCCTTAAAACCGGCGTCGATTATGGTTGGTGGCATGGAAAGACCGTGCCTTGCCCAGGTGCTGCGCAGCTCAACAAATCCAACCACATCATCAGGCATGCCGATGAACTCGTTGGTTGAAAGAAGCACTTGTTCCTTGCCCTTCACAACTATCTCGCCAACCTCCTTCTCTATCTGGAATGCGCTGCCTATCATATCCTTGTCAGAAGGGTCCATAACAAAATCCTCTCCCATCTGCTTGTGCCTGCCGATCTCGTCTGCTAGCCTGAAGTCAACACCGTTTTCCCTCACTATGCTCTCGGAGAACGGGTCGATGAGCAGTCTTTTGCTAGCTATCATATTCTTCAGGTCAAAGTCGGATAGTATCATTTAACCCCCAATCAGAGCAGTATAATAAATTAACGAACAATAAAGATTAAAGCCTATCAGTTGCGCTCCTATCGTCTAGTCCGGTCAAGGACGCGGGGCTTTCAACCCCGCAACACGGGTTCAAATCCCGTTGGGAGCATGCTGAACAAGGGGTTATATATAACTCGATGAAATGTCCCCCTTCTCTAACATAGTTTTGGCACGTAGAGGGCTATGCTAATCCTTACTTTAGGCTCTCTTCCTTATGCCTTGCTTAGTTATTCTCCCCTCTCTAACTTTTCTACAGTTGCTTTTATGGTTTTATTGATAAGTTTCTCTAATGTAGCCACTTTAAGACTCACTGAATTGAAGTGATGCTTATAGTCTTCCCAGTCAGCAAACACTTCATCCAGAACCTTTTTTCTTATCTCAGGCATGGGTTTTGTCATATTATCACGTTCATTAATTTCTTCATTGTTTTCTTCTTTAACTCTATCTTCTTTTCTTCATTTATCCTTTTCTTCAGCCTAAATAAATGCCTTTTTGATAACCCGATGCGTTTAGCGTCTTTTGTTGTCATGTTCTTGATAGCATCTGTTATCTTCTGCTCTGTTTTGTTATCGTAAACAACATAATCGCTATCTGAAACACCGATAACTTCGCTTTCTTCAATGTTGTTCGACTCTTTGCCAATGTGTTCTATATCATTGATGACGATTTGTTTCCGTCTCAACTCTCCAATCGCACCATCGTATTTGTTATCATTATGATTAGCATAAGCAAATAAGAACTCTGATAGAGGTTTCCAGTAGAACTTTGTGTTATCTGTGTATTCTTTGCCTGTTTTGTAATCAATAAATCGACTAAACGGTACAATATCCGTATTTTTGGTGTAAGCAAGTAGAGGAATTATCGGCTCTTTGGTCGATGAATCTAGTCTATACCCTATACCAACGATAACAAAGTTGAACGGCTTTAGGCGTTTATCCCTGTTCGTGCGCCTAAAGCGTTGCATGATAAAAGGCGATGTTAAGGCGAGCTTGCCCATCACGAACATGTTTGAATATTTACTCCCGATAGCCTCTTTCGATAACGTACCATAATGATAACTCAGAACATCGTGCCAAATTTGTTTTATTTCATCTTCGCTTATGCCTATAAGACCGCCTAGACCATGAGAAGAGTGCTTGAGAATGTCAATTTTGTTATCCACCATGCGATACAAACAGTATCTTTTGGCAGATATGCCATAAAACCAAACATCGTGTAATGGCTTACCGCTCTCGTCGTTTTCCACCTTGAACATCTCGACAGACGTAGAGTAGGGGTTTAGAGGTTTGAAGAACGCTTGAATCTTGTCCACTAACTCTGGGTTAACAAAGAGTGCGTCGGTGTCGCAATAGGCAAAGTAGCCCTTGTTTTCCTTTACGTACGCCTCCACCATAGCAAGTATCAACCTTGATCCTGATGTTAGCATGGTCGCAAGTATAGGGTTAAACGCCCTGCCAAACTGCTCTTTCTTGCTTGCCTCACATGTAAACGGACTTATTCCGTATATTTCTGCATTTACTCTCTCGTTTTGTGTGTTTACTTCAACGAAAATGCCGTAAGATGTAGCATTTGCGATTATTTTGGCGATAAAGTCCTCTTTCTTGAGACCTTTGTTATCCGTGTCTTGCTTCAATTTCTGTTTTACCTCAAGGCGATGCTCAATTAAATAGCGGATAAAGTCATCTTTCTCTGGCTCTATGTTCTTTCCGAATAGGTTTATTGTATTGAGGTTGCTCTGTTTTCCTTTAGGAACGAATCTGAAAGCCTTGATTATCTTTGGTGCCTTGCCAGTAAGCAGTTTTGACGCTATGATGTCAGGATAGGTATACCAGAGTGCCTTGCCTTTTGCGTAGTTCAGCCCTATGTTGTACGCTATCTTGCCGTTGTATTTGGCTCTGAGTGGCAAGATGTCATTATCCACGTCTACTAGAGCGATTCCATTGAGCGTTTTCCATAAATCTTTGTTTGTAAGATCGTCTAGCTGTATGTTTTCCAACAATTCAGCGAATTTGTTATCCTCTATAACGTCTATGTTATCAGCGATAACGTAATCCCATAAACCGAGTAACACGAATTGCGATGGATACATGGATGTAAAGTCAATATACGATACCTTTACTGGTGTTTTGCGTATATGCACCTCTGTTCTACCTCCGTAATAAGTGGTCATTATCCATCCTAGCATTTGTTTAGGGAAGGTTGGATTCAATTCTAGGAACGGTTTTATGCCCATCTCCTTGAAGTATTCCTTACCGATAGACGCTGGCGATAGCAGTTTGTTCAACAGCGTAGGCAGTTTATACCTTGAAAACTCGCTTTTCAATGCGAGAAACAAGTCATAAGACGCAAAAACATCGTTTATGTTGTACCGTATGTATTCTGACGTTATCTTGCCATGCTCCTCAGTCTTCAGTTTCTTATGCCCAACGTTAAATAGTTCACACGCACTTTCAAGGGAATGGTTCTCATTGGTTAGAGCAAAGGATAACGTCCTGAGATCAACGAATGTGCCTCGATACCTATTAACTCTTTTATAGTTTTTGAAGTTTTTAGAGTAAGGCGTAGAGAAGTTTATCAATGAACGCTTAGAATCGATGTGTTTTATGATGATTCTCGGCATATATACGTTATCAAACAGCTTGAAAGAGAAGGCGTTGTTATCCTTTCTGGATATACTGTAGTCTATGGCTATACGTGATATATCAAAAGGCAGGTTAAAACCGACGCAGATAGCCCTTCTTTTATAGACGTAATCGATAAACATGTCTAAAAACTGGCTTTTTGTTACCAGTTTTATGTGTTTTTTATTGGCGTAATCTGATAACGTTTTGACGTCGCTGTTATCCAAATTGTTATCATAAAACAATCCGAACTCATCCAGTTTATCGTTTTGCCATATGCCGTAAGAACCAAATTTTAAGTTCTGGTACTGGTCTATTGTTGTTTCTGTATCAAAAACTAACACCAGATTCTCATTATAATGGATAACCTTATCGTTCTGTGCATGTAGTTTGTTATCAATATAACATCGTAAAGCAATGTTCATTTACTCACCAGTGATTTACCTATGCCATAACAGAGGGAATCAGCCAAACAGTAGTACGTGTAATCGCTTGTTTTGACGTATTTGAGCAGAAGTAGTTCTCTGATCCCTTGCATTATGAAGCCGTTTTGCAGTGTTTCTGTGCTGTTTTGATTAGTCCAGCGTATATCCCATGTGTTTTGGTGTTTTGTTATCTCGTTGTGGCATGGTACACACAAAGAAACAGTAATTTCCGAGTTGTTTCTGCCTGCTACATGGTGTAATTCTAGGCGTCTTCGCATACAAAACACTTGATGTCCTTCTGTTTAGGGTTTTTTTTGAAGAGATATTGAACGTATTTTACGACTTTGTTGACTTTCTTGTTATCCAGATTGTTCCTTTCTGCCGAATCGAAGAAATAACCCAGAATCTCAGATAACAATTTCTGCTTTTTGTCATTGTTATCCGTTATCTTGTCGTTGCTGTTATCCATGATAATCACTGTTTTTTGCCGAGCAGTGCCAGAATGATAACAACTGCTATAGCTCCTATACCACCAATAATGGCAAGTCCATCACCATTACCACCCCTACTCCGTTCTATCTCTCTGTGACCATGATGCTCTGGTTCTTGCTGTTCATGCTCCTCTTGTGGTGGTTCTGGTGCTTCATGCACGAACGGTTCATGCTCCACTTCTGCTGGTTCTAGCTCTGTTTGTTGAACCTCTTCATGCGTGGCTACTGGTTGTCTATATTCCAAACCTTTATGGAATCGGTGCTTATGCACCCTATAAGACCCTTCGCTACTAAGACTGCGCTCGCAATATGGACATTGTATCATACATTCACCTGATAAATATCGTAAAACTCTGGCTCTTCTCGCCTAGCGTTGATCTCACGTATGGCTGAGGGATTTGTTTCGAGGATATGCCACTTGCCAGAGCTGTCCTTTACCCTCTTGCCCTCAAACTCGGCTAGAACATCAGTATTGCCAGTATTGAGGTATTCCTTTACTGCACTGTGATACTTGCCTATAAGCGTCGCATAGCGAGAATCGGTTATCTCTACAACGGTTTCTTTGCCGTTCTCGTTGATTGCCATTATGCGTGAGATTTGGTCGGTTTTCTTGGGCTTCCAGCGACCATTTACCTTCTCGAAGCCCTGAGTAGCTCTAAGGACTTTTTTAACTGATACGCCACGCTCTCTGCTGAGCTTTGATAGCGACTGCCCAGACCTTCTTGCATGACTCAGAACCTCTAAAGCTCGCTCCCTTGCCAACTGCTCTCTGGACTGAGCGCATTCCACGACCTAGCGGACACGGGCTTAGGCGTGCCTCTGCTGAGCCTTCTTGCCTCTGCTTTGGCATGACCTCTAAGTTGGTCTAGGCTCGCCCTGGGATAGAACGAATGAAGCCTAGCGATACGCTTGATGTAGCCAGTATGCCTATCCTGAGTGGACAGCCAGTCTCCAAAGTTTCTGTATCTTTTCGAGAACCTCATCGAACCATCGCAGTTTGCGCATAGGCGCATGTTTACCTCACTACTATCAGGCATTAGTGTATATTTATATACTTTCGTAAGTATACTATATGATAACGAGCTATCGTATAGTGAGCTATATGAACAATAAAGAGAAGCCATCGTGGCAGGAAGGCGTCAAAAATCGTCATAAAGAAGGAATAATTGCATTATTACAAGAGCAACCAAACAAGGCAATGCGATTTGTAGACCTTTTAGCCAAAAAGGATAGGACAGGAATTAAATCACCTAAAGGACTTACTGAGGTACTACAGCGACTAATAAATGAAAGACTTGTAGAAAACACGCACATAGATATTGAGATTGAAAGAGGCAAACCCAAATTAGGGATGCATGGAGAAGTTTTAGAGAGAAATCTTGTTAAAAAGAAAGTAGAAGCGTATGGACTTACTACAGAGGGTCGAAAATATCAAAGTTGGTGGTTAATCCATGAGCTTTTTGATCTGCAAGATAAGAATTCAAGTTACGTTCATAGTCTTAGCTACGGGTACGCCTCTTTTGGACTATCTGAGGATATCGTGATGGGTAGAGCTACTGAGGGTAAATTACCTAATTTTGATATACCTGCCATCCCAGAAATAGAGGACTTTATAATGCTTGAAACTTTTAGGAAAATAAGGGAGAATAAGATAAAACCTCAACTTAGCGATTATAAACTGCTTTTATCTTTTGAATTTGATTTTGCACAATTAACAGCTCGGGTTATAGAACTACAAGCGTTCATAGAGGACATTAATACAGGGCAGGATGTGTTCACAGATAAACGTTTGAGATTATTGGGACATAACGATAATATATGGTTGTTCAATTTTCTTGTCAATTACTCTGTATTTTTTGGAGATGAAGCGTACAGAAAGAATCTTACAGCTTTTCTAAAGAATCTCTCGAAAGATAAGAAATTCTATGAGCTAACGCAAGTAAACCCTGAACTATTTACAAGATTTATGGGGGGTTTCAAACAAGGTAAAGACCCGATAAATGACAAAGTACTTTTCAAGAAGCTAATAGTCCCTGTAGAAAAGGGGGTAGGGTTCTATAACCACTTTAGCAGATATATAGAAGGAGCAAGGATAATCAAATTTGGAGATGAAAAATTTAATAAAAAATTAGATGAGTTTACTAACAACTTATCAAAAAAGATAAGCCATATGTCTATGGAATGGGCTGAGAGGGATAGAAAGGAATTTGAATCAAAACAAAAAGGTGAACAAAAATGAATCCCTTACTAATCTCTGGATTTGGAACGAACATAAGCGTAGACAAGCGTAGGCTAATCATTCAGAACAAGCTAGAGAACCAGCGATACGAATACTATCCGCACCAGATAAAGCATGATTCAGTAATAGTAGATGGGCATAGTGGTAGCATAAGCTTTGAGGCTATGAGATGGTTGGTAAAGCACAACATACCTATAGCAATGCTCAACTGGAACGGCAATCTGCTAAGCGTTACGTTGCCGAAAGAAACAGTATCAAGCAAACTAAGACTAAAACAGTATAAGATATATCAAGATGGGAAAAGAAGGTACAGTATCGCTTATCCTCTAGTCAAAGAGAAAGTCAACCAGTCGATAAATCTGCTAAATGAGCTATCGAAGTATTACAAGGAGATTGATGTTAGTACGATAAGAACTGAATCAGAAAGAGAGGGCATATTCAAGCTGAAGATTACTTACGATTACCATAACCTTATGATGTATGAGGGTAGAATCGCAGATATCTACTGGTCTCAAATTCTAAATGCGTTCAATAACTTATGCCCAGAGTTCAAGTTCGTTAGCAGAAACAACACTCTGAACTCACATAACCGCAACGCCTCAGATGAGATAAACGCCTTGCTGAACTATGGCTATGCGGTACTGGAATCTGAGGTAAGGAAAGACCTCAATTCCATCGGTCTTGATCCCTCGATAAGCTTCTTGCATGAGCTATCGAACAGCAGAGCCTCGCTTGTGTACGACATTCAGGAGCTTTATAGGTGGCTGGTAGACCTATCGGTAATACAGCTACTAGAGGAAAAGAGGCTACAGAAGGCTGACTTTATCGTAACAGAGAACTACAACATAAGGCTTAGAGAAACTACGGCAAAGGCATTGATAGAGAAGATAAAGCTGAACTTCAATGCCAGAGCGTTATACAACGGCAAATACTACTGCTACCAGAATATCCTATACGAAAACGTAAGGTTGCTGGCTAACTACATAATAGGCAAGTCTGGCAAGCTCCAATTCAACATACCAGAGTTCAAGATAAAGCGAGAGGATAACACAGGGATTCGTAATAAAGTGCTAAACCTAACACCAGAAGATCGCAAGACGTTAGGCATAAATAAGTCAACTCTGTGGTATATGCAGAAGCACATAAAAGAAGGAAGGAAAATTAAGGTTTACGGCAAGGTTATGGGTAAATTAAATGGCGAAAACTAAATCAACGCCCAAAATAGGCATAAAAACATTAGGAATTGGCGTAGTAATAGGCATTGTTGTGATAATTGGAGTTTTATTATATTTAAGCTCGCATAATTCTTTAGGAACTATAAGCAATCCATATAATAGTTCATTTGGTTATCAAGGAGCGGGTTACTACCTTTCCCACACACATAAATTTTACGCCATAAACTTGAGCAGCTTCAATCAGAACCCTTATAGTACAAATAGCTCTTCAGCAACACAGAACGCAACAGGGTCTATAGTTCCAACAACATCAATTTATTATACAACTATACCTTATACAACAACCATGCCACAAGTAAACTATGGATGTTCTCCATTACCGTGCAGTTCTATAAAGAATGGCAACTTTACATTCGTGTTTACGCTATTGAACGGGTCAGTAGAACAGTGGCATTTTCCAATTACTACGTACAATCATTATCTATCAACCCCAAGAATAGACCCGATTATACGCTTAAATGACACCATAACTGGTAAAACAATTTATACATGGGATTATCGTTCTTCGATAACACCAAGTTTCTTTGCGAACATTACGCCAGAACTCACTGATGGAAAGACGGCAGGGCAGTTTGTAGCCGAAGTTCAAAATTTAAACAGTCAGTTAGTAAACTACAGTCTTATTTTCGCAAACACCTCGGTTTATCCAGCACAATTATTAGCGCAAGGCCAAGGCGATTGTAAGGATAAAGGGGTATTAATGGCAAGCATATTAGAAGCTGGGAATCTACAAGCCAATTACGGTATGAAAATAGAGTTTGTATATGTAGATGCTGGTAACCTAACTGCTCCACATACTGCTGATCATTTACTGTTGGATATAACTTACGCAAATGGAACAAAAGCATTTTTAGACACAACTCATGTACTTGCAACAAGCCCTTACTTTAATGGTACTGTAGATGGATGGTATTATAATCTAACTTGTACGATGTCTGGATGTCAGACAGTACCATTATGCACAGGTTTATACTGCGATGCAGTAGGCTATGTTTCTGGTGGCAATAGTAGCTTTAATACATGTCAATCAGGTTACATAGTCGGTAGTGATAATTTATGTCATTTTCAATCTGGTGGAGTTGATTATTACTATGCGGGTGGATATAATTATACGACATTGCCAACTACAACAATTCCTTATACAACTACTATCTACCCAAGTGGTTCGGGTTCTTGTAGCAGCTTTGAGTTAACTGAGAGTTTGCCAACCACCGAAACTACTGGCACATGTACGTGGTCTGGCGGCTATCTAACCGTATCTGACAACGAAGGTCAATTTACTTACGCTATTGCAGATATATACAATAGTACTTCATCGTATAATGCTTATTATCTCAATAAAACAGTATCAGACAGCCCCTCTTGCCTTACCGACACGAAATCTTACTATTTCCCAGAAGGAAGCTATACAGTCTACATAAAGACAGGTGGCTATGGTACTTCTTGTTCAAACAACTATGCGTATCTAACTTTAAGTAGTTGACACATTCAAGGTCAAACAAACAGCATTAATACAACCCTCTATTTTCTCAGCCACGTTACTAGCCTCTGTCATCTCCACACTAAAACTATGTTAGAGAAGGGGGACATTTGTGGCTTCTATATATAACCCCAGCATGCTGAACAATGACTAAACCTTTAAGTGTGGATAATGATATAAATCCGCAAGCACACAATATTCTTGTATAATATGCCATTGCCAAGCTGCCCGATAGTGCTTAAAGGGAAAGACGCAGAGAAATTCGACAGGTATAATTCCAGGCCCGCCACATCCTCAGAGCTCAAATATGTAAAAGACGCCGACAAATTTTATGCCTCGCATGCATTAACGGATGACTGCCCTAGTAATCTTCGGGCATTGCCTCCAAAAAGGAAGTAAGTGTTGGGTCCCGGATCCCTCCCTCATATCTATTATCTCCCTTTTAGTCAAGTTAATGCAGCAGGTTAAGCGCAGTATAAAACCCACATTTGGGGTAAATGGCATGAAACAAAAAATAAAGCTCCTCGCAACCGATTTCGACGGTACGCTTGCGATTTATGATTCCTATCGGCAGTCCGCCTGGAATGCCATAGCCGAAGCTCTAGGTATGCGCGAAGAGGACGAGAAGCTGCACGATGCGTATCACAAGGGAGAGTTCGACATAGTAAAATGGGGGGAGCTGACAATAGAGCTTTACAGGCAGCGCGGCCTCACAAAAGACAAGATGGCTCAGATCCTCTCAGAGAGGATGCATCCATCCCCAGGCGCGCAAATGCTGTTCAAGAACGCAAAGGATCTGGGGCTGCACACCGCCATAATCTCCGGCGGGCTGCAGAACGTCTATGAACTATTCACAAAGAAACTAGAAATAACCCCAGACTACTCTTTCTTCGCCCACAAATTCCTTTTCGATACAAATGGCCTAGTGACAAAAAGCTCTCTAACTAACAACGACTACCATGGAAAGGTAAAGGTTCTGGAAGGACTGTGCGACAAACTCGGGGTAGGCTATGAAGAGTGTGCTTTTGTGGGCGATGCCATAAACGACATCCCACTCTTCAAGGTCGTGGGATTGCCGATTGCAATCAATGCAGTAAACGACGATGTAAAAAGCGCAGCTAAAATAGTCCTTAAAACCCCAGACCTCGGCAAAGTGCTCGAATTACTGCGATAAATCGAGAAGGAAAAAGAAACAATCGATGAGCAAAGGCATTTAAAGATGCCAGTTGTAGTAAGCTCATAAATATTTTTTAAGAATAAGGCGACAAAATGAATCTTTTTCATCGACCCAGTCCCGAGAAGAACAAGAATACCGCCGCAACCGTCCATGAACCGCCAGAAATAAAACTGCGCCCTACGCCGCAAGGGCTGGCGCAAATAAGGGAGCGAAGAGATAATGAATCCTTAATGAAATTCATCGCCACCCAGAACCATGTAGACGATTATAGGGAACTAGCAGTCCAGTACATCCATGACCAAGAGGCACTCGTCAGAATCTTCAAGAACGACCCGCATCCAATAGTCCAGGAAAACGTGATATACAATATAAATCAAATTGACCTCCTGAAGGATTTGAAGCAATTTTCAAAGAGCCCCAGAGTCACCACAAGGATTAACGAAAAAATCCAGAAGCTGCAAAACGAAGCGGATCAGAAGATTTCGGAGGCGCTGAATGCTTTCAAGGAAGAGGCCACCAAGGATACGCCGCGATGGCATGTGCAGCAGGAAATGATAGGGGTAGTGATGAGCGCTGCAACCAGCTCAGACCAAAAATTCAAGATACTGCACGAACTTACTGACATAACAAGGCGGATGAACGACCCGCACAAAAACCTTCTGCTGCTTGAGATAGAGAGAAGGCTTGAGATGTCACCTGAAGTACAGACTTTCAAAAGCCTGGAAAAATGACTACTTTATCCTGTAGGCCTTCCTGAACTCAGGGAGGAACTCCCCAGACGCCCTGTAGAGTATCAAAACACCAGTCATGGCAAACACGATGACTATCGCAGTAGTGGATACTATCAGCGATAGCGCGTTGAATAGCGGAGGATTCGAATAGCTCATCTGCCCAATAGTGAAAACCCCAATTATAAAGACCGCCCACAAGAAGAATGCAGCAGCACCCACCTCAACATACCCATGCCCGAAAACCAGCGCAAGCGCAAGGTAAACAAGCAGCATTATGCCCCCGAGACTGAAAAGTATTATGAGCGTGGCTTGCTGCGGGAAGAGGGTAGCAGGCAAAGAAAAAAGCACCGCCCCTGCCACTATGGCAATCAGAAATATTCCGATGTTTTTCGAATGCCTTGAATGCTCAAGCTTATTCATAAGCAGCGTGGTCTGCCTGTGCTTTATCACAATGCTTCCGATTATCATGGCTGCAAGCAGCGCAAATATGATCCCCCACATTATCAGCACGTTGTCAAGCGCCCCGACAAACCCCCTGTCCAGCAAAGTTGTGAAAATGAATCCTATGCTGTAGAGCACGCTGAACATCACCATGAGCATCCCAAGGGTACGCATGTTCTGTACCATCCAGAACTTTCTTACGTGCTCCCGCGCATACTTCAAATAAACACCAAACATATTCCGAATATGCCTTATAAAAACCTTCATATGACGTAAAGAAGCAGGTTTCCGAAAAGCAGGGCCGCAACGACTCCTATCAGCGTCGGGAATGCGAGCGGCACCGCATTCTTGTATACCGGGATTCTCCTCTTTATTCTAGACAGTTTCCCTATCAGCTTCTCGGTAGCCAGCTTCCCAAAGTCTTTGCTCTTTCCCCTAAAGAACTCCAAGTCAGCCTTGCTCATCATCTCTATAGCAATTATGTCACCGTCATCAAGCTGTTTTGGGTATACTCTCTCGACCATCATGCGCATTATGCTGTCCTCGTATATTACCATTGCCGCCGATGCAGCGGCAATCACGCTAAGCATGCCCAGCACCACCGGTCTGAATCCAAAGGCCAGTGTAACGAAGAGAAAGAGCACAGCATAAGCCACAACAAGCGTGGCAGCCTTGACTATCTGGTTCACACCCACCTTCTTGGGCAGCTTTTCCTTCATCCTGAAAATATAATAGAGAGGCACCAGCACTATGGTGGTTATCCCTGTAGAGACGAATACCGAGAGCATGAACGGCAGGGAGAACTGGGTAGTCTGCAAAAGAAGCGGGACCCCCTGGATCGGCATCATCAGCGATATCGCCACAAACTCGAATCCGTCGCCAAGCCCAAGCTGTCCACCTTTGTAGAGCAGGTATGATGCAGCGCCTATCACAATTGCAATAAGTGCACTGTAGATTATCGTAGGAAATCCCAGCGTAAGCGTGAACACAACCCCGATGCCAACGCTCAGGTATGCGAGTACATCGGGTATGTCCCGTTTGTTGAATACATCGTAGAGGGCATACACCAGCGCCATTATCACCAGAATAGCTACCCTCAGGATCTCTATCCATTCTGACGACGTAGTTGCGACGATATCAAAGGCCACGGGTTCACGCGTTAAGGAATTTGGAGAAAAGATTTAAATACCATGAAGTGTACAATAGCTTTTAGTGTGACCATGCAGCAAAGAATCTGGCAGCTTGTTAGCCTGTGCAGGACCTTTGTTAGCATCGCCCACTCAGACATCTACTTTATCGTAGGCAATATGAAGTTATTGCCTGCTTCTGCGTAATAGGGTTCGGAACTTCAACTTGGTGGTGCCCTATGCGTGGAATATATAGAGAGTATATCAAAAATTCAATCAAACCCATAGTCAAAACCAGAAAGGAACAGATAATAATTGCCGAGATCGGGTTCGACGAGATATCCACAGCTACAAGTTTCGTCGAGTATGTGTACGATAAGTACGGCTTCTCGCGAAGCTGCATCTGGTATAACCTAAAGAAGCTTAAGAAGAGAGGAGTGGTGGATTTTGCAGAGAAATGCGAGTCGGAGGCAAACAAGCCTCTGTATCTGACCAAGGAAGGGGTGGGTACTCTGAGGAGCGTTCTGGTACAGAACGCAGCTTCGGTGCGAGTAGCGCCGAAGCCCACCTCAGGGTTTGGCGCCATCAGCCCGTACTAGCACGCCAGCCACGGATAGATTTTTAAGCGCAAGCATCGTAGTAAATTAGATGACTATGGCAAAGAAAAATAGCAAAAGCATTTCACAGGACATAGAAGATGACGCTCAAAGCATCAAGGCTCAGGCGAAGAAGGCAGTGAGTGACAAAGCCTCAAGGAACATAGTCGCAGCGCTTGCCGTACTGATAGGTATACTGCTTATCCTCTTCAACCTCCCTGGCATAGTGATGGCCCTGGCTGGACTGGTACTTATATATCTGGGGATGAAGCTCTTCGGATACAGCATACCGATGCCAAAGGTGTAATCAGAGCTTTGTGCCTTCTGCGGCGAGCAGAAGCCTCTTTGCCCAGGTCCCATAAGCGTAGCCTCCCAACTTGCAATTCGATGCCACAACCCTATGGCACGGAATCAGCAGTGGAAGCGGGTTCTTGTTCATGATGTTGCCAACAGCCCTAAAGGCGCGTGGCCTGCCGCTTTTTGAGGCAAGCTCCTTGTAGGAAACAGTGGTGCCTCTCTTGATATCAAAAGTGTTCAGCAGCACCAGCCTTTCGAATTCGGTAAAGCCGTAAAACCAGAGTGCCAGTTCCACCATCCTTCGCAAGAGTCCCATAATCCTATTTTAACGCAAGGGTTTTAATTCTCAGGTGCTCAGTTCTAGCATGCCAAGGCAGCAGTACATCTGGTATAACGGGAAGTTCAGGAAATTCGATGATGTGAAGGTGCACATATTCACCAACACCATACAGTACGGCACTGGTATCTTCGAGGGCCTGAGGAGCTACCCTACAACCGACAATAACATTGCGATATTCAGGCTGCACGACCACGTCGAGAGGTTTTTCAGGAGCGCCCAGATCTACATGTTCCAAATACCATTCACAAGTCAGCAGGTCGAGAATGCAATCATCGAGACTGTCAAGAAGAACAAACTGGAGCACGCATACATCAGGCCATTCGCATTCTTTGAGCATAAGGGAATCAGCCTCAACCTTCTCGGCAAGCAGATGAGCGTATCGATAACTACGGTGCCTTTTGGCAATTATTTTGCAAACAAGGAGAAAGGGATACGTTGCAAGATATCATCCTGGCAGAGGATTAACTCTGCGATACTTCCGCCGCAGGCAAAGGCGTCCGGCAACTATCTGGGATCAGTCCTATCGGTGGCAGACGCCAAGCTCTCCGGTTATGACGAAGCGATCTTAGTTTCCGATGACGGCTATGTCGCAGAGGGAACGGGGGAGAACATCTTCCTGGTCAGCTCCAACAGGTTGATTACGCCCTCACCAGAGGCGGACATACTTCTTGGTATAACCAGGGATTCCCTGATAAAGATTGCTACGAGCATGGGCTTTGTAGTCGAGCAGAGGAACGTGCATAGAGAGGAGCTCTACACAGCTGATGAGGTCTTCTTCACAGGAACGGCAGCAGAGATAACCCCGATAATCTCAATCGATTCCAGGCCCGTAGGCAAGGGCAAGCCAGGTCCTATAACAAAACTTCTCGCAGAAAGGCTCTCCCATATCGCCTCAGGAGCAGATAGTAAGTACGCTCAGTGGCTTACAAGGATATATTAGTGATGAGATGGATGCACAAACAAGAGAGTGGGTAGAAATAATTGTGTGGCTTCTATTCCCCGTAGTGTTCTTTTTGGCACTTGCACTGACAGAATATGTGCAGTTAAGGTATCTCGCAGCAGCAATATTCGTGCTTCTTGCGCTGTTTTTTGTCGTCAGGCGTGCAATAATCACAGCTCAGGAGATGAAGCCCATAGTAGAGGCGGGCAAGAGGCTGCACAATGGCTAGAGCAGCTTGAGTGCAGCAGTGAATTTGTCTATCTCCTCGCTCTTCCATGGCCCTATCCCTAAGGCCGTCTTGGTTCCCGAGGGCAGCTGCGTGAGTCCGGCATCCGATATGAGCGCCGATGGGATTCCCTTGTACTTGAAAGCAGCAAGAAGCTTTTCTAAGATTTCAACATTGTCCGTCTTCAGCACAATCTTCTTCTGTCCAGAATCCAGCCAGTTGTCAACAATCTTTTTGTTTATGCCAACTGCTTCCATGTAGCTGGAAAGGGAAGCATGCGCCACCTGTGCGGCAAGTTTCCCCTTCCCCATCTCTATGTCGGTGCGCACAACTATGACCTGCTTTATCTCGTCGTTTTTGAACGCGGCCATAAAGCTCATTCGAAACCAATCCTTTTAATCCCTGCCTTTCGGGATTAAACGAAATGTCAACAAGGCTTATAATCTACAGAGGAATTTACTTTCCGATTATATGGAGGCACACAAATACAACCACGAGCTTCTGGAGCTGTTCAGAGACGACTCTTTGGAGATAAAGCGCGCAGCCCAGCAGCCAAAGATCATGCCTTCGTCCCTCAAGCCTAGGAAATCGGCCCGCTGACACTCAGCATTTTATATCTAGGAACCGTATTCCTATTGTGGTGGATTGTTCGACCCAAGGCAGCTAATCTCAAGACTGATTAGCGACTACTACGAGCATGCCCAGGAGATAGTGCCAAGCAGAGTCGAGCAGCGCGAGTTCGGCTTCGGCACTTTCGACGCGAAGGTTGCAGTGAGGCACATTGCATTCAATAGTGGTAAGGCGCTCAAGGAGTATCTTGCCAGCAACGCCCCAGCTTACGCGTCGTGCTCACAGGCGTTCTATAAGTATCCGGGCGCAAGGCCAATGGAGAAGAAGGAGCATCTCGGTGCCGAGATTGTATTCGACATCGATGCCACAGATATGAACCTTCCCTGTCAGAGGATGCACGGCAAGAAATGGGTTTGCGAAGAATGCCTAAAGCAGGTAAAAGCAGAAACAATCAAGCTGGTGGAAGAGTTTCTGGTCCCGGACTTCGGGTTTGCAGAGAAGGAGATAGAAATCAACTTCAGCGGCAACAGGGGCTACCACCTTCACATAGGCGTCGATAGGGTGCTTCAGCTCGATGGGTTCGCAAGAAGGGAACTAAGCGAGTATATCGCAGGCAGCGGTATAGACTTCGAGGATTTTTTTCCAACAGTGGCGATCAAGGGCACGCGACTGAGGAAATTGATGGGGCCAAAACCCACTGATGGAGGATGGAAGGGCAAAATAGCAAACAACTTCCTAAGGAGCCTAAACACCGGCGTAGGGGCGCTAATGGAATTGGGCATGGCCAAAGCCCAGGCGGCGCAGCTCTTCCAGAAGAGGGCTCTAGTTGAGATGGGCATAAGGGGCGGCAACTGGGACATGGTATACATCAAGAACAAGGACGAGTTCTGGAGGGGGGTGATAAGCAAGCAGGCCATAATCCAGAGCGACAAGATAGACAAGAACGTGACCAGCGACCCGACTCATCTGCTCAGGATGCCAAATACAATACACGGTGATACTGGCCTGATTGCAAAGAAGGTCGGCACAAAGTCAAGCCTCGCAAATTTCGACCCGATGATAGATGCCATAGCTTTCACGAAAGGGGAATCAAAGATCTACGTCTCCAGCTCTCCGGAGCTCAAGATTAATGATAAAACATACGGTCCTTACTCCAACCAAGAAGTGATTGTACCAATCTACGTTGCAGCATATCTACACCTTAAGGGAGTCGGAGTGATAAAAGGCTACAGGCAACTAGCGCAGAGCAAATAACAAAACCACGGCTAAAGTATTTATAAGGTCCAAACTAAGTGCCTCTATGGATATGCTAAGCCTCTCGAAACTTCAAGGCCCCAATCCCAAAAATGTCAGGAGGCACGCATCTGAGATCTTCAAGATAAATAATATTGTGATTGATGTTGATAAATTCAAAAGCTGGCAAAGATCAGACGAGCTAAAACAAATAGTCATCAAGACCGAGCAGGGATTTCTGCTAAACAAGATAAATGTTGAAAAGGATGGAGTAAGGATAAGCAGAGTTCACGAGGACCCAGACAAAGACAAGGTCCTGGGGGCATATATTCTTCATTGGGAAGAACTGTTCTCTCTTGCCAACAATCACATCAAATGTGTGGGCCCTTCAGACGCCTCACTTCATCATGAGAAGACAGAGGAGCCGGTCCCATCCATATACATCTCAGTAAAAAATCTAATCAAGCTCATGCGTTTGAAAGACGGATGCACCGTCAAAGAAAATAATAGCCAAATCGGCCCAACAGATCATTCCTGCCCTAAATGCGAGAACACACTCGTCAGGGCAGAAGGCCGTGACATATGTATTGAGTGTGGATATACCTCGGAAGGCGCGCGTCAGGACAAAGATTAGATCTGAACAGCCACGGGATAATCCTCCCACATACTCAAGCCGTATTATACAAACATGGACTATTGTTTATTAACCCTCAAACCAATCAATAAACAGTGAATACATGCACCCCAAGACTGCCGAGCGCTTAGTAAAGGAAGCACTTACCGTAGGTTACCGTGCGCTCAAGGAGAGAAGGGACGCAAAGCAATCCGCCAAGGCCCACGCCGACGTCTCCACAAAGGGTGACAAGATAGTAGGCGCAGCGATAATCAATTATCTGAGAAAGGAAGCCCCAACAGGAGTGATATACACAGAAGAGAGAGGTCAGGTCACAACCAATAACAGTGCTGAGTATTCAGCTATACTCGACGACATAGATGGGACCCTCAACTTCAAGGAGGGAAACGGGATGATGCCACACGGTTCAATACTCGGAATTTTCAACGGTGCCAATCCAAGATTCAAGGACTGCATAGCAGCGGGTTTTCTGGAATTCAACAGCGGCAACCTGTATTACGCGGTTAAAGGGGTAGGTGCATTCCTTGTTGAGGATTTTGTGGGAAATGGGAAGAGACACGATAGCATCCGCACATCAGGGAGGGAGAAAATGAAGGATACCACTCCGCTTAAGATCGGAGTTGACCTGTATTCGTTCGGAGATACCGTCTCGCGTATCATGCCATTTCCTATCAAGGAATACTGGCCTGTGGATGTAAGGTGCAGGGCTGCTCACATGGCAATGGTATCTTATGGCGGCCTTGATGCATTCATAGGCTCAAACAACTTTGCAAATCCTCTAAAGCGCTCCACTGCCGAGGACCTGGCTCCAGGCTACCTTATAGTTTCGGAAGCTGGGGGTGTAATGGTGGACTGGGAAGGCAACGACTTGGGCCCACAGAAGGTAGGCATGGCAGAGGGCAAGGAATACCAGGTGGTGATTGCGTCTACAAAAAAGCTCGCATCTGCCCTCCTAAAGCGCATATAAAAAGTCTTTTATAATCTTTGACTCAAATAATTATGATTCCTTAGGCATTAAAGCAATCACTAAAGTATTTCATCGGTGCTGGCAATGGGTGCATACAAATACATAAAGCAGAACTTTGAGGCTAGCTACAAGCAAAGGGGAGAGGAGCTCAAGCGAAGGATCTCGCAATGGAGGACTCAGGGCACGGTGACAAAGATATCGCAGCCGACAAATATGGCAAGGGCAAGGGAGCTGGGATACAAGGCAAAGCAGGGGATCATAGTTGCGCGGGTGAAGGTCCTAAAAGGTCTCAGCAAGAGGCAAAAGCCAGTAAGGGGTCGCAAGCCCTCAAAGTACGGTGCCTACTATGCATTCGTAAAGTCGCTTCAGTCAAGGGCTGAGGAGAAGGCTGCAAGGAAGTTCACTAACTGCGAACTGCTAAATTCATACTACGTAGGGGAAGACGGGGAATACAAATTCTACGAGACGATTTTCGTCGACAGGAATGCACCTACGGTTCTAAACAATCCGCAATACACCCAGCTGATAGCAAACAGGAAAAGGGTCTATAGGGGGCTTTCCTCATCCGGCAGGAAGCACCGCGGAATAATCAGGAAGGGGTTTGGGACCAACCTGAACAGGCCTAGCGTAAGGGCCGCAAGAAGGAATATCTTCAGGCAGTGAGATGTACAGTGCTTCAATCAGGCTAAGTCTTGGGGAAAAGTCATCAGACTACATGAGCCTGCTTGACAAACTCGCAAAGCATAAGCGCAGCTCGGTCCTGATAAAGAAGTCAAAGGACGCAATCCTAATAGATGTCAAGGCGGATGACCCGATAGCGCTTATAGCTTCGATAAACGGAGTTCTAAAGCAGATAAGAATAATAGGCAACGCAGACAAGCTCTTTGAATACTAGCTTCTTAAACTTTCCCGACAAATGTTACTTAGATGGCATGCCGATTAGGAAAGCAAATGATAAATTGGTCAAGGTTCATCTTATACTAAGGCCTTCGGATCCAAGGAACATTAATGCTGCAAGGCAGCTTAGCCTGCGCATCTTTGAAAAGTTCAATGAGATCAAACAGACTATGGTGGCAGAGCGCCTTGTGCCTAGCAGGAATTTTGACGCTGCAAACTCAATCAGAGGTCTAGTAAATACTGGCTACCACATCCATGCGGAGGCCACCATATCCAAAGAAAAAGTTATGCTCTTCAAAAACGCATTAAGAAGAGTCAAGACCCCAGACGGCAAGTATCACCTCTCAGGAGTGTCAGTTGAGATTGTCAAATAGAAGGCGCACAGCCGGATAGCGTTTACCGAACGGGCAGGTGCGTAGGGTCACGTACTGACCCAAATCTTGCTCTTCCGCTATTAACGATACGCTTATAAATATAAGTCGGCTAATAGTTTCGTTTACTCTCAGATTTTATCATCACTTTTCTTTTCAGAAAGTGCTTAACATGAGAAGAGGCTCTATGGAATTTTGGCCCCACAGGAGGGCCAAAAAGATAATGCCCAGGGTCAGGAACTGGCCCAACGTAGCAGAGCCGTCATTTCTCGGTCTTGTGGCATTCAAGGCAGGCATGACCCACGTCGGATTAATTGATGACAGCGAGGCAGCCTCAAAAGGCAGCGAGGTCATAAAGCCAGTGACTGTGCTCGAATTCCCCAGAGTCTACATCTACGGCATAAGATTCTATTCAAGAAAGGACCTCTACCAGCAGCCAACCACGGATCTGTACGTCAAGGAGCTAGCCACCAAACTAGGCATGAAAAAAAGCGATAACTACACCGAAAAACTCGCAGATGTCAAGAAGGACATAGGCAAGATAACCGAAGTCTGCGCTCTGGCATTTCTGGATCCGTCGAATCTTGGCTTTGGAAACAAGAAAATAATGCGATTTGAGCTCCAAGTCGGGGGCAAGAATCTTGAGGAGAAGATCGGGTTCGTAGAACAGTGGCTGGGAAAGGAGGTTAAGGTCAAGGACATGATAAATGAAGGAGACTATCTGGACGTGAAGAGCATCTCGAAAGGAAAGGGGTGGGCAGGAGTCATAAAAAGATATGGAGTTGCAAGACTCATGAGAAAAGCGACCCAGAAGATCAGGCACACCGGAACCATGGGTGCATGGCATCCGCCGAAGGTTCTCTACACAATCCCCCAAGCAGGTCACATGGGATACAACTACAGGACAGATTTCAACAAGCGCGTGCTCAAGGTGGGCAGCTCAAACGACGCAAATACGATCAACGTAAAAGGCGGCTACCTCAGATACGGAAATGTCTCAAATGATTATCTTCTCCTTCAAGGATCCATACCCGGCGTCGCAAAAAGGCTAGTTAGGGTTCAAAAAGCGATAAGAAACAAAAGCGCAGTGAAGAAACCGCAGCTCACTTATATTTCAACACAGTCCAAGCAGGGTGCATCATAATGAACACAAATCTTTACCATATCGACGGCAAGATAGCAAAGCAGATAGTCTTGCCAGAGATATTCCAAAAGTCATTTAGGGTAGATTTGGTAAGAAGGGCGATTCTTGCAGAGCAGAGCCTTAGGTATCAGCCCCAGGCGCACTACATCAGCGCAGGAATGCAGACCAGCGCAATGTACATCGGAGAATATTCAACTTGGAGAACTGGCAGGCACATGGGTACTGCAATAAGGCCAAGGCAGAAGCTCGCAGGCGGCGCGCAGGGAGAGGTAAGAAAGATACCATCTGCCAAGAAGGGAAGAAGGGCGCATCCGCACGTGGTCGAAAAGATAATCGCAGAGAGGATAAACGCCCAGGAATACAGAAGGGCGCTGGAATCTGCAATTGCAGGCACATCAAATCAGGAGCTAATGGCCCAAAGGCACGCTGCAAGGCTGCAGTCGGCACCGATAGTCATGGAAGACAAAATAGAAGGTGTTTCAAAATCAAAGGAGCTAATCAAGATACTTGGAGTTCTTGGCCTAAAGGAGGATCTGGAAAAGTCCCACGATCCAAGGCTCAGAAAAGGCCTTAGGAGGTCCTCTAGGATCCGCTCGTTTAGAAAGACTGTTCTGATAATAGCAAAGGACACAAGCAAGGTTGAGAAGGCAGGGAGAAACATCCCCGGAGTCGACGTAAGAGGTGTAGAGTCGCTTAGCGTCGAGTCCCTTGCACCAGGGGCAATCCCAAGGATAACCATATGGAGCGAGGCAGCACTTTCAACTGTGCAGGAAGCGGTCAAGAAGGCAAAATTGTGATATTTATGCAGGCATTACTATACCCCATCTCCACAGAAAAAGCGATTAACATGATCGAAAAGAATAACATAATAGGCTACATAGTAGATATGAGGTCGACCAAGTCTGACATAAAGAAGGAGTTTGAGGGGATCTTCAAGGTGAAGGTAGCAAAGGTCGCAACAGCAAGGTCTATGCGCAACACCAAGAAGGCTTTCATAACCCTCGCCTCTGGATACAAGGCGAGCGATATAGCCCTCAAGCTAAAGCTCGTATGATTGATGATTATCAGGTAAGTTAGATGGGAAAGAAACTCAAAATGCAACGGCGCGGAAAGGGAAGCAACGTCTTCAGAAAGCCTCCAAACCGCTACAAGGCAGACGTTGAATTCGGCATGCCTGTTCTTTCTGGAAAGCTTTACGCCGAAGTGATAGAGTTCATAGACGATCCTGGACACAGTTCACCTCTGATGCTCGTCAAGTATGATGACATGAAGGAGGAGATATTCATAGCCCCCGAAGGAATAAAGGTGGGCGACAGGATACAGATAGGCCCCGAGGCTGCAATAGGGATAGGGAACGTGATGCCAGTTAGCAGGATCCCTGAGGGTCTTCCAGTCTACAACATAGAGCGAACTCCTGGAGACGGCGGCAAGCTGGTACGGAGCGCAGGAAGTTTCGGAACAATAATTTCTCATACCGAAAAGATAACAAGCGTGATGCTTCCATCAAAGAAATCAGTGGAGCTGAGCAACAACTGCAGGGCCGAGATCGGGATAGCGGCAGGTGGCGGGATGGAGATGCAGCCGATAATGAAGGCCGGAAAGAACCATTACATAAAGCACGCTACAAACGCCAAGTGGCCTGTAAACAGGGGAGTCAAGTCCAACCCTGTAGACCACCCATTCGGAGGCAAGCAGCACCACAAGGGAGCAAGTTCGATGACATCGAGGAACGCACCTCCCGGAGCAAAGGTTGGGCACATTGCGGCCAGCAGGGTGGGAAGAAGGAAGAGATGATATTATGGCACGAGTTTACACCTTTAGGGGCATGACAATCGAGGAGCTGCAGAAGCTGAGCGTAGAAGATTTCACAAAGATCCTAACCTCAAGGCAGAGAAGGGCGATAGTTCGGCTTGGTATCTCATACAAGTCCCTTCTCTCGAAGGTAGCCATGGCAAAGAAGACAAACAAGCTTGTCAAGACCCAGGTGCGCGAGGCAGTCATCTTGCCTTCGTGGGTGGGCATGAATTTTGCAATACACAACGGCAAGGAGTACAAGCAGTTTGAGATAAGGCCAGAGATGCTCGGACACAGGCTCGGCGAGTTCGCATTCTCGACAAAGAGGGTGCAGCACAGCGCTCCTGGAATTAGGGCAACAAGGGGCAGCAAGTTCCTAGCGGTGAAGTAATGACAGGATACGCATTCAATCTACCTGGCGATTTCCCAAAGGCCCAGAGGAACGGGATCAACGCCAGCTACAAGGATCTTTCGATAGTGTGCAATGCGATAAGGTACAAGAGGGTCTCAAAGGCCCTGAGCACTATTGAGAGGCTAATGGCAATGGAGCAGCCGATTCTCTTCTCAAAGTACAACAAGCGCATGGGCGCAAGGCATGAGCTCCACGGAAGAAAAGGCGCATACCCGATAAAGGCTGCAAAGGAGGTAAAGGCTGCGATAACCAACGCGATAGCAAACGCGCAGAACAAGGGCAATCTCGACCCTGAGGAGATGTTTATCATCCATGCATCAGCAAACAAGACGATGACGATCAGCAGGCAGCCAAGCAAGGGCTCGCTTGCATGGGGCAGGGGCATGTACGGAAGGAGCGCGATGATGCACAGCAACATAGAGCTATCAAAAGTGGAAATCGCGCTTGCAAACGGAACCGAGTCAACGCTATCGGAGAACATGAAATACTTCATAAAAAAGCTAAACCCTCCAAGCTCAAAGATCTCGACAAAGGCAAAGCCCGGCTCAAAGGCTGCGGCAAAGGACAAGAAGCTTCCAAAGACCGTGGATGCGTCGGATCCAGAGCAGATGAAGAATCTGGCAAATCAGATAAAAAAGAACCTGCCTGCCAAGGGGCCAAACGCAACTGCGCCAAAGGCTGAAGGTGCAGAGAAGAAGGAGCACACCCACGAATATCACGAGAAGGACACGCACGATACTCACGACCATGCGCACGAACACCAGCATTCGCACGAGGGCCATGAACACCAGCACGAGGGGAAGGAATCAAAGTGATAGTATGGTAATAGAGAGAAAATTCATGGAAGACGCGATAATCAAGGACAGGGTATCAAAGTATTTGGAGAAGGTGCTCACAAGGGCAGGATTCTCAAGAGTCGAGATCCAAAAGACCCCGCTGCTTACAAGAATCACAGTTTACGTCACCACCCCTGGCAAGGTGATCGGAAGGGGAGGGGAGACGATAAACAACCTAACAGAGACGCTCAAGACAAAGTTTCGTGTCGAAAACCCGCAGATAAGCGTGGCTGAGGTCACAAATCCGAGGCTTGAGCCAAGGCTTGTGGCAAGATACGTAGCAAACTCCCTGGAAAGGGGCGCAAACGCAAGATCCCTGCTACACTCTGTGGTAAGGGACATCATGATGAACGGCGCGCTTGGGGCCGAAGTCATCGCCTCTGGAAAACTTGCCGCAAAAGGTGCAAAGAAAAGGAGGATAAAGGTAAGGCTAGGTTACATGCCAATGGCAGGGGATACAGTAAAGCTGGTGGATGCCGCAGCGCTAGCCGCATACCCAAAATACGGGGCGATCGGCATAAAGGTCAGGATTGTGCAGCCAGGAACAGTCTTCCCTGACAGGCAGGTAAAGCCCGTGGATCTGCCAAAGAAGATTGCAGCAGCCCAATAGATTCCTAAGGTATGGTAATGGTTAACAGACTAATTTTAGCTAGTATTGTAGGAGTAGTGACTACAGCCGTATTAATCTTTTTCCTTACTTTCATCACTCCCCCTCCACCATATTCTGGCTCGAGTACCTACACTCTATTTAATTTTATCTTTACTGTTTCCAAAGGCGTTATTCCCGCATTAATACTTATTTGTATTTTTACTGGTTTTACTTCTGGAATTATCGTAAAAAGTTCATTGCAAGGTTTTGTTGCAGGTTTTGTTGGGGTGTTTTTAGGTGCTGCTCCTCTAATTAATCATTTCGCCACCACTTGTTCATTTGGTGATTTTTCAACTATAGTTTTTCCTCTTCCTACAGGGTGTATCTATCTTGGTGTAATCTACTCTATACGGGGCATATACACCCTCAGTAGTTCTACAAATGGTGCATTGCTATTAAGTGCGCTATTGGCATTGCTGGGTTTATTTTCTGGTCTGGTTGGTGGCCTAATAAAAGTAGCCTGGGACAAAAATATCCGCAGCAAAGAGGTAAAGTTTGATAAAGAAGCCGATAAGAACCACAAATCCCCAAAAGACAGAGCTACACAATAGATATTTATATCACAAAATGCAAAATGATATTATGAGCAAGATAAACGATTTGAGGTCACTATCTCCAGAGGCCCTTAAGGCAAAGCTTGCAGAGGTGGGCTTTGAGCTTAGCATAGAGAAGAGGAAGATAGCCTCCACAGGGGTAGCAAGCAAGAAGACCAAGACAAGGGAGATGAAGAGGACAAAGGCCCAGATCCTAACCCTTCTAAAAGAAAAAGGTGTCAAGCAGTAATGGCTGAAATATGTCCTAAATGCGGGTTGCCCAAGGAGCTTTGCGTATGCGAGGTCCTTGACAGGGAAACAACAAAGAAGATCAAAGTCTACAAGGAGCGCAAGAAGTTCCAGAAATATGCGACCATAGTGGAGGGGCTGACAGGCGACGAGCTCGAAAAGACAGCAAAGGCTCTAAAGCAGATGCTCGCATGCGGCGGAACCCACAAGAACGGTGTAATAGAGCTGCAGGGCGATCACAAGGACGGTGTAAAGAAGGCGCTGCTATCTCTGGGATATCCGGAGAGCAGCATTGATGCCTAACCCCAATAACTACCTTCCGTAAGACAAACAGCCGCAATTTTTTTTCAAAACGTTTAGTAGAGAACAAATAAATATAGCGGCGCAGGTAAATACTTATGAAAGATGGAAGATTCAAAGGTCTTGTTGAGCCGATACCGCGCTCAGTCCTGCTGATGCCTTTTTATGAGAAGAAGGCTAGGGATACCTTCAAGGAGCTCCAGCATCCAAGCAATGCCACAAAGAAAGCTATAATGCTAGAGACATGGCATGCTGGAGGCAGAATCTACTACACCTCACTAGAAGAGATCCTAAAGCAGAAAGATCCAACTCTTACAAGCGAAGCAATCAAGGAGCAGGTCAAGGAACTTGTAAGGGACAGGCTACTTTGGGGCGCGATAGGGAAGGGGGGTATGGTCTTCCTCACCGACGGCCCTGGAAAAGAAGTGATGATCTTCTTCGATGAGAAGAGAGAATAGACTATCTCTTGATTGTCAGCTCCTGTCTTGGTTGCTCTGGGAAGTTTATTTCATCAAATAGCACATACCTCTCAGGCAGAATCCTGAAAATCCTGCCATGTGACTCGCCGCTGACCAGTTCTTTAATCCTGTAGTGATCTTTAGCCTTCAGCCATCTCTTCGAATAGACTCCAAAGGCCGCACTGATTTCCTTCTCTCCACAGAGCTCCTCGGCCCAGCCCTCAAAGCTCAGCCCCCGCACCTTTTGTCCAAACCCCTTAAGAGGATGATTCACCATCCCACCTGCGACACGTGACTGGGCAAGTATCTCCTTGCTGTGCCTTCGCGAGTCCCTTGAAATAAAGTAAAGGCTCAGATCCTTATCGTATGCGAACCAGACGTGGCACAGCCACGGCCTATCGTTCACAGATGTGGCAAGGTGCATCAGCTTTGAATCCCGCAGGTACTCTCTTACAAACTCCCTAATTTCCATGAAAATCGCAAGCTGCATCTGGCCCAGCAGGTTCAAGTCTTTTCATTACCTTCACAATTTCCTTCACCCCATCTATGCGTTTGACAACCGAAAGCAACTCATTAAGATGCCCTTCCGACTTGGCGTCTAGGACAATGGCAACATCCCTGTATTGCCCATTCCCAAATATGCTGCGCACTCTAGAAGCACTCATGCACTCTTTGATATTCTTTGCATCGCTCACTACGCTATCCTTCTTCATCCACCCTGCGCGCACAAAGACAAGGCTCCTATATTCTGATCCTAAGCTTTTAGCTTCCATGCCCCCACTACATCTTGATGCCGATTTCCCCGGCCTCTTTGACGTAGCCGGTGTCTATGATCTCGTTGAGCACCCCTATCAGCTCGCTTGAGTGCCTCATTATATCGTTGTCCGTTATGATCCCAATAAGCTTCTTCTCCTCACTCACTACACACAGCCTCTTGACTTTGCTCTCCATCATGAAGCGTGCAGCGTCTTCAAGTCGCCTCTTCCTGTCTATGGTAAGTATCGGGCTTGTCATCGCGTTCTTCGCCTTTGTCACCAGCATCATCCTGAGCATCAGCCTCTTCTTTGTGACCAGCCTCCTTACTATGTCCCCCTTGGTTATGATCCCAAGAGGTTGCTCTGAGGCGTTCACAACAACTACTGAGCCAACCCCGTGCTTTTGCATCTTCACAGCTATGCTCTTTATGCTTTCATCTGGCTGTGCTGTGACGACCGGGTGGCTCATGATGTCATGAACAAGTATCGATCTGGTGTTCGAATACATACCCACTCCCAAAAGGACTCGGAATCATAGCTCTTTAAAGGTTTTCTGCAACTTCGTCACTCTTTATAAAGAAAATATACGCCATTACCAAAATGCAGAGGAAAGAAGGCTTTTAGGATTTGCCCAAAAACTATCTAGAGTGAATCCATGCCCAAGAAAAAGGAGCACCACGCTCTAGACACACTTGCTGCCCTAGTGATAGTAGTGCTCATCGCAGTTCTTGTATACGTGGCCTATCAAGCTCTATTCAGCCACCCTACACAAGAGCAAATAATAATCGTGGCAGGGGCTGTAAATACGATCGGGCTTGGCACAACACCTACGACGATAAGCTTCACCTCGGATACTGGGGCATATTACTCTACTGTTGCATACGGTAAATATGCAATCTCACTTCCAGGACATAAGGTCTACAACGTGACGATTTCCTGGAAATCAATTGCAGGCCTCACAACAGGAACATGCCATGCAGGCAATTTCAGCCCGCCTGCCAACTCTACGCTACTGCCATACAACGCAACCTGCTAATGTATCGCCTCCTTCCCTGAAATAGTCCCAAGCGCCATGTAATAAATCGGCATTATGATGTACAGGCCAAGACTTATCTCGGGATTTACGAATGAAAATATAATCCCTATTAGATAAACTAGGATCCCTACAGATGAGCGCTTGAGCGCAGTCTTGAAGAATTTGACCTGCACCTCCCTGTGTAGCAATTTCTCCATAAGCGCGTATCCAAAGAAGAAATTATACACTATGGCCACCCCCAGAAGGTTAATCCCGTAAATCAGCGAGGCAATGTGGTCAAATGGATACCTTCCAAGCAAGGCGGTAGTGAATGGTATGAACCCCACCCCAAGCAAAAAGGCCATATTTATCCACTGAACCTTGCTCTCTGCCCTCTCAAGGTACCTGAAGATGTTGTTATGCCCTATCCAGATAGTTCCAAGCACAAGGAAACTCATCACGTAGGTTACCACGTTCGGCACAAGGCTGATTAGATCAGCGGAGAGCATCTGATCTACGTTACCAGAAGTAATGACCGGCACCACAAGGCTCAGTATCAGAATTGTCATCACTGTTGCGAAAATCCCGTCAGTTAGCGCCTCGGCGCGATCCTTGGTAAATCCGCGGATGGTGTGGACGTCCTCTTCTGCCATACTTCCTTTTGAGAGCGATACCATTAAAATAGTTTAATCCCCCTTTATAGCGTTTTAATGCTGTCGATCCTCCCGCTGATAGTGCTATTGCCTTTTCTGGCAGTTATACCCATTGTAATCGCAGGCGAGAGACACTCACATTCAATAGCCCTTGGGGTATCTGCGATAGCCTTCATACTGACAATCCTTGCACTCTACCTTTCATCTGCAGACGGAATGTCGTCTCTCTCATTCTCTCAGAACTACCTCACAGGACTTGGCATAAACTTCAGCCTGCAGCTAAGCAGCCTGAGCCTGATACTCACGCTTATGACTGCCATAGTCTTCCTTGCCGCGGCAATCGTGGGCAAGTACTTTGTCTCAAAGGACAAGAAGCTCTACTCTACAATCTTCCTGCTGACACTGGGGGGGGCGATGGGGGTGTTTCTGAGCGGAAACCTCTTCCTATTCTATGTCTTTTGGGAAATAGCGGAGTTTGCAATGTTCTTCATAATCTTCGTGTTCGGAGGGTATGATAGGAGATACGCAGCAATAAAGTTCATAATCTACTCAATCATAGCATCCCTCCTGCTGCTAATCGCAATAATGATGCTCTACTTTTACACAACGCCACACACATTTGGCATCTATCAGCTTGAGCAGCAGGCGCACACCATACCTATGGCGGTCCAACCAATAATTCTGGTACTACTCCTTGCTGCGTTCATGATAAAGGCGCCGATCTTCCCATTCCACAGCTGGCTACCAGACGCACATACCGAGGCGCCGACAACCGGGAGCATGGTACTTGCAGGGGTGCTGCTCAAGTTCGCAGGGTATGGACTGTTGCTGATGTTCCTTATACTTCCAATAGCCGCGCACTATGCGCCCTACATTGCAGCAATCTTTGGTTTCTCGGCAATCTACGGGGCCATGGTGGCCCTTAGGCAAACGCATCTCAAGAGGATGATAGCCTACACCAGCATAGTTGACATGGGCATAATAGCAATAGGAATAGCAGCGACGAGCGTACTGGGAACAGCAGGGGCGATATACGGGATGCTCGCACACGGACTTGCGATATCTTTGCTCTTTTTGCTGGCAGGAACAATAGACAAGGTGTACGGCACTCTCCTAATCGAGAAGCTAAGGGGGATAGCAGAGTCACAGCCAACTATAGCATACCTGTTCATCTTTGGGATTCTGGCTACTATAGGGCTGCCACTCACTGCGGGATTTATAGGAGACTTGCTAATTTTCATAGGAGCGTATGGTACATTTGGGGCGGTGGGACTGGTCCCGATTGCAGCGATAGTGGTGGTGGGTGGATATCTCTTCTGGGTAACTGAGAAGTCCTTCTTTAACATAAAGAACAAGAGTGAGACCTACGCGCTGCTGGGGAAGTCGATTTTTGTTTCTGCAGGGTTTTTGGCAGTTGCAACTATAATATTAGGAATTTTGCCGAGCATTATGCTTGCAATCTCAAATCTCTGAATATATACCTATCTAATTATTTCTAAATAAAAGAAAAGGATATAAGTCTTCGATTATCTATATGTTACGAGTAAATGTCAGGAGGCATATTTCTTAAAACTGATACATTAGAGATACTCAATACCGATGTCCTAACCACTACTGAAATTAAGAACAAGAGTGTAGATCTAATTGTAACCTCACCACCATATAATCTAGACATAAAGTACAATTCTAATAGCGACAAACTTACCTACGAGGAATACTTGGAATTCAGTAAGAAATGGTTAGGTAATTGTTTCGAATGGCTTAAGGATGACGGTAGACTATGCTTAAACGTGCCTTTAGACAAGAATAAGGACGGTCAGCAGAGTGTTGGTGCTGACATAACAACAATAGCTAAGCATGTAGGTTTCAAATATCACTCAACTATAATCTGGAACGAGGGAAACATCTCCCGAAGAACCGCTTGGGGTTCTTTCGCAAGCGCCTCCGCACCTTACGTTATAGCTCCAGTCGAGCTTATCCTCATTTTATATAAAAATGAATGGAAAAAGACGAGTGGAAGCAAAAAGAACGATATAACTCCAGAGGAATTTATGGAGTGGACTAGTGGTATGTGGAAATTTCAGGGTGAAAGTAAGAAAAAGATAGGGCATCCAGCACCATTTCCTTTAGAACTTCCAAGACGGTGCATAAAACTTTTCAGTTTTGTTGGGGACGTTATCCTCGACCCATTTATGGGAAGCGGTTCTACACTCATAGCTGCCTATAAAAATAATAGGCACGCCATAGGCATCGACATAGACACAGAGTATTGTAAATTAGCCAAAAAAAGATTAGCTGAAGAAGCACACATCTTTGAAAAAGAATTAGTTACTAATATCTAGTGATACTAATGGTAAATGAAGACTATGCAAACCAAGCAGAATTAATCATGGAGTATTTCAAAAAGCACCCAAGAAGAAATATAAAGCATCCAGAGGTTGTAGACTGGGCTGTTAATACTTACAAAAAGAGGACTAAAAAAGTATTTAGAGATCCGGATAGAGCCATAAGGAAATTGGCGCAAGAAGGTTACCTGATAAAAATAAGTAAAGGCGTCTATAAGTACGAACCAGGATTTATCGTTAGGAGAGAACTTAATGATTTTACTCAAGCACAAAAGGAAGCCATAATAGAGCGAGACGATTATCGTTGTGTTATATGCGGTCGTGGCGTAAAGGACGGTATTGAACTGCAAGTCGATCATATAAAACCTAAAGATTTAGGCGGCACAAACTCTATAGAAAACGGGCAAACTCTCTGCGCTCAACATAATTTTCAGAAGAAAAATTATAAGCAGACAGAGTCCGGCAAAAGATATTTTATCCGACTCTACGAAGCAGCTAAAAAGAATAACCATAAGCAATTACAAGCTTTCTGCGCTGAGATACTTGAAGTATATGAAAAGAGGGGCATTAACGGTCATATCATCTGGAAGAGATAAAAACCAGATTTAGAGCGTCTACGCTCTATACTATCTATCTTCTGAAGAGGTGTGTTTCTGCTAGATATTCTTGAACGCTGACTCAGCCCGTCTTTATGCTCAATATCTTGATTGCAAAGACTAAAGTCTTGCCCGCCAGCGGCGGGTTGAAGTCTATGGTGATATTGGTCTTGTTGACCCTTGTTATGATTCCATGCTGCCCGTTCTGCGGGTTGCTAACCTGCATCCCTTTCTCAACAGTCCTGTTTCCGAAGACGTTTGCCGGAACGCTGATCATCAGAGCCGCGTTCACCTCCCCGTAAGCTTGAGCGGGCTGGAGCGTTATCGTCTTGTTATCACCCACCTTCATTCCTACGACCGCACTGTCAAATCCTGCAATGACCTGTCCAGAGCCTACTGTGAACTGCAGCGGCTGCCCTCCTACGTTGGAATCAAATACCGTGCCATTAGTGAAGGTGCCAGTGTAGCTAACGTTTACCGTGTCTCCGGTTGCCACAACCTGATTTGTGTTCGTTGCCAAGTAAATCCCTGCTATTATTACAATTATCGCCAAAACCACAACTGCAGCATAAAGCGGCTTGATCTTAAGACTTGATGATTTCTTCTCATGCTCGTGCTTTGCCGCTCCTTTCCCTGCCCCCTCATGTACATGCGCGGCTTCATGGAGATGCACACTATGCTTGGTTGATTCTTCTGCCATTCTATCACATCAGACATTAAGATACTACTTATCCATTATTTGAAGCTTTCCTGTGTCACTTCTTGCTTACGAGCTGACCTATTTCAGCAGATTCTCATCAACGTATTTTAATGCATTCCTTGGGATCTGCATGCCAATTCCCTCATCTGGTAAAACCCCCTCCCTTTTGAGCCTTGTCCAAACCGGGTTGTTATATGGCGAGAGGTTTGCTTCATAGTGCGGCATGATGCCAAACACCCTCCCACTAGGGTCGCAGATCGCTGCGATTGCCTTTATCGAGCCGTTGGGATTGTCAGGGTATTCCATTGTGGGCTTCCCAGTCCTTGGATTTATGTAATACAACACTACCTGGTTGTTTGACTCAAGCTCCTCTAGGAGCCCGTTCTGGGCCACAAACTTTCCCTCCCCGTGCCTTATCGGGAGATACAGGCTCTTGATATCCCTGGTCCAAACGCAGCTTGAGTTTTGATTCACCCCAAGATGCACCCAGTCGTCCCTGAACTTACCTGAATCGTTGTAAGTGAGAGTCACGCTCTGTACCTGTTCTACGTGCTCTGTGGGATTTGAACCTGGCAAAACCCCCGCCTTGACCAGCGCCTGGAAACCATTGCATACCCCTATTGCAAGCTTTCCATTCCTGACAAACTCCTTTAGCTCTTCTCCAAGCCCGAATCTTATCCGATTTGCCTGTATCTTTCCTGCAGCCACATGATCCCCGTCGGAGAATCCCCCGACGAATGCGATTATATGATACTCGTTTATGGTTTTTGGGGATGCAAGAAGGTCGTTTATGTGGATGCGCCTGACCTCTGCCCCAAGCCTGCCAAAGGAGTATGACATCTCCCTCTCGCAGTTAAGTCCGTAGCCTGTCGGAATTAATACCTTTGTCTTTCTCATCACAACTCACCTAGGGTGCTCTTCCACACCCTCTTTAGCCAGCTTACATCTAGCCCAACTATCTCTTCTCCATCAAGGCCCTTTATGCGCATTGCGCTGTCTTCTGTTACCACTCCAATCTGCGCGCAAGAGTTCCTCTCCATTATCTTTTCGAACTCCTCTTTTTTCTCAGGCGGTATGGTGACAACGAATCTGCTGTTTGACTGGGAGAACAAAATAAAGTCCTCCCTTGGCTCCCCGCTGTATGGAACCCTCCTTAGATCCACGCTCATCCCATAGCCTCCCGCGAATGCGCACTGCGCAAGCGCCACTCCGATTCCGCCGATCGTGGGGGTGTGTATGGATGCTGCAAGTTCCTTCTCTGTAGCCTCGCTCATCGCATTGTATATTTGCTTTGCGCTGTGCGCGTCAACCTCTGGTGCCATGTTGCCGATATAGCCGCTGCCCTCAAGCTTCTCCCCCATGTAGGCAAAGTACTCCGAACCTCCAAGCTCCTGCTTTGTCTGTCCGACCATATACACAAGATCTCCAGGCCTCTTAACGTCCATTGTCACAGCCTTGCTAACATCATCCATCTTTGCCCTGGTGGAAAAGAGCAAAGTGGGCGGGATGGAGATAATCTCCCCGCTATCGCTCTTCCAGACATTCTTCATACTATCCTTTCCAGACACGCACGGTATCCCGAACTCGCTGCAGTACTCGCCAAGAGCCCGATTCGCCCTCACAAGCTGCGCCATCTTATACTCGCCATCAGCAGAGTCAAGGATTGAGAAGTTCCAGCAGAAGTTGTCTAGCGCATAAAACACCGAGTTTTTGCCAGGCAGCTTCCCTCCGACCGCAATGATCCTCCTCACCGCCTCGTCTATCACAGAGGCTACCATGTCATAGGTGTCTATGTCCGAGTAGTACGGATTCACCCCATGGGCTACTATTATCCCCTCCTTGCTGCCGTACTCAAGAAACGAGATAGTCGCATCGCTTGGTACATCCAAGTGCCTGCCAACAAGAGGCTTGACTACACTCAAGCCCTTGACCTCATGATCGTACTGGCGCAGCTTGTCCTCCTTTGAGCACACATTGAGCCTTGAAAGCATGTCATCTAAGATCTCATCCATCCTCTCCGGTTTCTTGAATGTCGGCTCCTCGTTTATCTTCCTCTGCCAGCTAGCCCTGAGCTCAAGTTTTGGCAGCCCGTCGTGCATGAACCCCATGTCAAGATAAGCAACAATTCTATCCCCATATGTGGCGTGGAATTTTCCCGTACTCTCAAATGTTCCAAGGTCCGTAGCCCAAACCCCCCTTCTTTGCGCAAGCTCCCAAAGCTCTCCTGCCTTCCCTGGCTCAACCGCAATCGTCATTCTCTCCTGAGACTCGGAAACCTGTATCTCCCATGGCGCAAGTCCTCGGTACTTGAGCGGCGCCTTTTTCAGATCAATCCTGCAGCCATTTGAATCCTTTGCCATCTCCCCGACCGATGAGGAGAGCCCACCTGCTCCATTGTCTGTTATGCACTTGTAGAGTCCCCTGTCACGCGCCTCAAGCAAGAAGTCAAACATCTTCTTTTGGGTTATCGAATCCCCAATCTGCACAGCCTGAGCAGGCGAGTTCTTGTCCAACTCCGCAGACGAGAATGTAGCGCCGTGTATCCCATCCTTACCTACTGCGCCTCCGACCATAAAGATGCGATCATTGTCCTGTGCCATCTTGAACTCCGAGGGCTTGCCGTTTATCATCGGCGGAATAATCCCTATCGTCCCGCAGTAAACCAGCGGCCTAAAGGCGTATCTACTATCAAAGATCTCCCAGCCTTCCATCAGTGGTATCCCGCTCTGGTTGCCTCCTGAACTCACCCCTTCGTGCACCCCATCCCTTGTCCTTCTTGGGTGCAGCACGCCGCTTTGCAGTTCTTTGTCGTAAAACGGGCTGCCAAGGCAGTACCCAAAAACGTTGAACATCGGCTCTGCCCCGATCCCGGCACCCATCACATCCCTGTTCACTCCAAGGATTCCGGTTATCGCCCCGCCAAACGGGTCTAGGGCAGATGGCGAGTTGTGGGTCTCTATCTTGTCTGCAACATTGATCCTTTCGTTGAATTTGATGATCGCCGCGTTGTCGCGGAATGAGGAGACCACCCAGTCGTATTTCTCGCTGATTTTCTCGCTTGGGCCCTTTATGAATGTCTTGAATAGGCTCTCAATTTCCTCAACTCTGCCCGTCTCATTTACATAACTGATTTGCGCGTTGAAGATCTTGTGCTTGCAATGCTCAGACCACGTCTGCGCAAGAGTCTCAAGTTCAACATCAGTGGGCTTGTCCCAGAACTGCTCCTCCATCCCGACAGTCTTCCTCTCCGCCATGACCTCTGGTTTGTGGAAATGCTCCCTGATTGTCTTCATCTCATCTAGGCTAAGTGCCAGCACCCCATTCTTGCTTATCTCCACAAGTTCCCTATCGCTAACGTTCAGATCGTATGCCCTAACTGTGTCATTCTCACCTCCCCTGATTACAGGAACTACAAACTCGATCCTGCCTGATTTCACCTCATCGCGGCTTGCTATCATTATGCTCTCTATCCTCTCGTTCGCAAGAAGCTCGTTTGCGACCTTTCCGGCTTCCTCTTTGCTAATCCCGCTTATCAGGTACTGCGTGGAAGTGTATACCCTCTCCTCCTGCCTTAGCGGCTTTTTGAGTATTTCCCTCACCGCGATGGTCGCATCCGTGCCTGCAGGATCGGTGACCCCCGGTTTGTAGCCCACCTCAATTAGATAGTCGAATTTCCCCTCTTCGCCGCTTAGGATCCTTTCACTTACCCGGTCAACAAATAGATCATTTTTGAGCCTTTCCGACTCTCTTTCATCCAGATTCATGTCCAGAGTATAGACCTTTCTTGTTTTCACGGTGACCTTATCGCTGCCAAGAAATTTTCTTAATTTTGCCTCCAGGGTCTTCCCTACCGGATCTGATTCCGAATTTTTTAGCCCAACTACGACCCGCTCCGGCAAATTACCCCCTCATCACCCAAAGATTTATCCTATTTAGTTTTCGGAATTATTTATACCTTTGCTAAGCTGGAGCTTTGCACATTTAACCTCGCCTGCACATTTAATTGGGAAGCTGCACAAAAAAGGTTTTGACTGCACAAAATAGAGGTGAATTAGTATGATTTAAATGCAAAGCCCTAAGCTGGAGTTTTGTAAATGGCGCCTCGGCCGGGATTCGAACCCGGGTTACCAGCGTGACAGGCTAGTGTGCTAACCACTACACTACCGAGACCCACTTATCCATTTGCAGATAAACGGTTAAAATGGTTTGTTTTACGGTTACAGCATATTTTATCAGAGCCTTTATGTGCCTCCTTGAACTATCCGATCTTTTGTAGAAAATCTTCCTTGGTCGTTCCTGCCTGAGCTATTATAAAAAGTAGAGTACCAGGATCAATCTTAGATGGCTGCCTCGTTGTCTGGAAATGTTGAATCCTAATTTAAAATCAGGGAACAATCCGTTAGCTTACGAACGGCAGGTGGCATTTAAATCCAAAACGGCAACTTCACTCCTGCAATATCTGCTTCTGGACTGCCTTCAATTCCTCATCGCTAGCCTTCGGTCCCATCAGTGTGGTGACATAGCCTGGGTACGCATCAAACCTTTTTCTCTCCCCAGCCTCGACTGCGCTGAAATCCTTTTGCTCAAGCCCTATCGCGGGGTAGAGTTTTGCGTGCAGATGGTTTACTCCCATCCCCTCAAGCACAAGATGCACCCTGCCTACCTTGAGCTGCTTTTCAAGAAGTCTTGCAACCTTCCTTATTGCCGCCATAAGTTCATCAAATACCTTCTCGTCAACCTTGAACGCGTCGCTCTGGTGGTGCTCCTTTGGTATCACAAGTGTCTGTCCCTTTATGTTAGGGAAGATATCAAGGAAGGCAACGAACTTGTCGTCTTCCCAAATTTTGTATGATGGCACCTTACCATTTACTATCTTGCAAAAGATGCAGTTTTCCATAATCACACCGTTCAATTGCTGTTTCCTAACCTTCTAATACAGTGTTCACAACTGTATTTGTATCGGTCAGATCCTTTAATGGCACTGTACCACAATACGAATGATACTAACGTCAAACAGAAATTGATGTGTTCCGTTGCTTGTTTTATCAGGAATTTCCATCTGTCGGTTTCATATTTTTCACCGTTATACTCGATAAGTCCTGCCTTCTCTGCAGGAGTCATGCCCA
>JAGWGI010000028.1 GCA_028867435.1 Microcaldota archaeon
CTTCAAAACAAGGAGGAGCCTGTCTTTATCAATCGCACATTTCACTAGGTTGACAACAGCGCAAGAGATAACGAGCATCTGTTCATTGGCGCCTTTGCAGAATCTTTTGAATGGCTAGACTGTCAAGTTATTTTTCGGTAGTGCTATAAGATACCCTAGCTTCTCCACGTCGATCTCTGTGATGTATGTTATGCCAAATCTTTTTTCAAGGTTCTTGACCCTTCTGTATGCTTCCTCTGGCTTCATCCCAAGTTGCCTTCCGTAGTGGGCAAGATCAGCTCGCGCGTTCATGCTCAGAACTGTCAGCAAAGTCTTATCTATCTCGTCCAGCGGCATTTTGTCATCAGGCAATACCGTCATTTCCTTTTGTTCTATGCCGCGCAATACCTTTCTCAAAAATTTTCCATCGTCTGTTATCTTACCTAGATATGTCCTAGATGTCCTCACCTTTTTGTTTTGTGGATCCCATTTTGTGGAGTGTTTGTAGAGGTAATGGTTACCATTTTTCGATTGAAGTACGATGTAGAATGGGAATTCCCGCCTCAGGCGCTTTAGTTCCTCGGCTACCAGCTTTGGCAGTTCCACAGTACGCTTTGGCGGTTCCATAGTATTATTATATTATATAAAATATAAATATCTTACTATAAAGATTGTATTTTAATATTACTAAATTAACCGATTATAGAGAATAAAATGCGTTGAAATATCGTAGAAGATATTTGGAATTCGTCTAAAAAATGAGGCCATGAATATATACTTGAGATACCATAATAGTCTTCATGGTGGGGTCGAGCAGCTCGTGTTGGCACACTTCATGTGCATCGCAATATCTCTCCCATAGCAATGCTTTTGCTATGCTCCCCTCTCTTAGGAGTTCAATGCGGCCAATTCGGCTGCGACCCGCCTTAATCCTCATGTCTAGTAATGCTTAGGTGGGTTGAATGAAGATAGGAAAATTTGAAATCTGGACAATGGGAAAAGAGCGGCGTTGTGATGCGAGGCAGGAGAGAAAATATGTCTGCTGGACCTGCAAGAGGAAGTGGGAAATAGATGAGCCAGCAGAGTACCTCTGGCACATAAAGTACTGCTGCGCAGGTACTTCGGCTGCACAGGATCGTCCCAGTTAATAGGTGGAATTGTGGAGATGCTAATAAAGAAACTGGTAGTTGAACTTTCTGGCATAAAGATGACAGTTGACATGCTATACAATGTGCTTAGCAGGGAGGATTTCTACAGGCTAAGGCAGCTCGTAGAAGAGGCACAGAAAATAGCGGACAGAAACAGCAGGTGATATCATGAACTACAATGCTTATGCAAGGAGGCGAAGGATGGAGATAATGTCGATTAGGATAAGGATACAGCGGCTGTTCTCATTTTTGGACTACTCTGATTTCGAGGGGATTAGAAAGGCGCTTGAGGATGCAGAGGCGATCCTTAGGAAGTACGAGGCGCGGTAGGCAGGGCCTTTTGGGTGGTTTGATAGAACTAGAGGATACATGCGGTGGATTTTTGCTAATAAAGCCAAGGCGCACCATGTGCGCGAAGACTACACTGCAGCGAATCGCCAGGTGCGGGGATGTGAATGAGGTCTTTTTGACCAGCGGCGAATACGGTGCAGTTGCATCCCCGTGCGCACGGGGATGCAATGAAGCTACGGCGCATTGGTATTGCACTCGGGAAGTCTCTTGGGGCCGACGTGCACATTGTGACAAACCATCGGCATTATGCAAAAAGGCGCGCAGCACAAATTTTTGCAGGGCAGTGATCGAAGCTGCATTAACTATTGTGAGATTTGAATATTAGGGAGGGCAGCTCTGAAACGCCAAGAATTTTATAGTAGTATTTGCCAATATTTTAATATGGCAATTCTAAAGGTTGGCAAGTCGGAGCTTAGGGGAACTGTTCTTCCACCGCCAAACAAATCCATAACCCACAGGGTTTTCTTCAACTCGACTCTGGTGCCGGGAGGGGAGAGCAGGGTTAGCAATGCCCTGCTTTCGATGGACACGATTGCGACCAAAAACGCGTGCGAGGCTTTCGGCGCGGAGTTCATAGAGGATGGCAATAGCATCAGGATAATAGGCCCAAAGAGCCTGGTTTCAAAGCAGGGCCAGATAAATGCGGAGAACTCAGGCACTACGATACGCTTTTCGAGCGCGATAGCGGCGCTGCTTCCAAGCCGCACAGAACTGAGCGGAGATGCAAGCCTTAGGAGGCGGCCGATGCAAGACGAGCTTGATGCATTGCAGCGCGGAGGCGCAGTATGCACTTCTACCGATGGGATGCCTCCTGTCACGGTCAGGGGGAAGTTTACCAAGAACAAGGCGAGCATAAACGGGAACAAGTCCAGCCAGTTCGTCTCGGCTCTTGCTACAATCGCCCCAAAAATTCCAGGAGGGCTTGACATCCTCATAAAAAGGGGCCTTGTCTCAGGCCCTTACCTTGACACTACCATCGGGGTTCAAGAGGAATATGGGATAAGGGTGGAGACGATAAAGGAGCATAAAGAGTATATGATCCCAGAACAGGAGTATAAGCCTACGGATATTTCCGTACCAATAGACTATTCAGGTGTTGCGCTGCTGCTCTCCTGCGCTATACTTGTCGGCAGTGGCGAGATGAAAATAGAGCTGCCGCCTGACAAGATTGTGCAGGCGGACAAGAAGATTTTCGATCACTTAAAAGAGCTTGGCGTGAAGGTGAAGAACGGTACAGCAGCAAGCGTTGAGGCGCCTGAATACCTCGAGGGCGGGACATTTGATCTTTCGGAGACTCCAGACCTAATACCGCCTATGGCGATACTTGGGCTCAAGTCAAAGAAGCCTATAGAGATGGTGAACATCGGGCATGCAAAGTACAAGGAGACTGACAGGATTGTAGTTCCTGCCAACGAGCTGCGCAAGCTCGGCCTGACAACAAGGTACGACCAGACGAGCCTGAGCGTGGGACTTGGAGGTAAGTTGAAAGGCGCAGCACTAGATGCGCGTGGCGACCACAGGCTTTTCATGGCGTTCTTCGAGGCTGCTATGTATGTAGGCAACTGCACCGTCTCAGGGCAGGAATCTGTAGGAGTTTCTTATCCTGGCTATCTTCGGGCCATGGAGTCGCTGGGCGCAGTGTTCAGGAACTGATCACATTCTCTCAAGAGTTTCTATGCCTACAAGCCGCAGTGCATTTCTTATTGTCTGCCTAGTCGCTTCGGTGATCGCAAGCCTCACCTGCATCGCCTCCCCCCCTTTGATTATGGGCATGCTCTCATAGAACCTGCTGAATGCATATGAAAGGCGCAGCACGTAATCGGTCACCACATTCGGCCTGTATTCGCTGCACGCCTTCTGTGCAATCTCCGGGAAACTGCCGATCAGTTTTATTACCTCAAAGTCGCTGCCTCGAGTGATCTGCAAGAGGTGCCCTGCGGAGGGGACTGCTGGCTTATATCCGCCTTTTTCCAGCACCCTTGTAGCCCTTGCGTAGGTGTATATGCAGTACGGGCCCGAATCGCCCTCGAAGTTAAGTGCCTTCTCCCATGAAAAGACGACATTATTCTCAGGCGAGACCTTGAGGAACTCGAACTTTATGGCTGCGAGTGCGACTGCGCTTGCAATCTGGTCTAGCGCCCCCTTGTCGGTTATTTTTTCGCTCTTTGACACTATCTCCAGTGCCGATGCCTTCGCCTCCCTGAGCAGGTCGTCTGCAGTATAATTTCTTGCGCTTCCTATAGCTCCGCCTTTCCTTGTGCTCAGCACCCCTCCCTCAAGACGCACCTCTCCGTATGAGAGATGTATCAGGTTGTCGGCGACTTCCTTGTGGCCGAGGAGGTAGAACATTGACTTCACAACCAGCTGCTCGTACTTCTGCGCAGAGCCTATGACGTTTATCGCCACCCTCACCCCACCGAATTTCTTCTCCACTCCGTTGATCGATGTCACGTACACAGGCTTGCCATTGGGCTGGTCAAGGAATTTTTCGTACTTGAAGTTTGTGCCAAGGAGTCCGAACTTCCACATGTGGAATGCAAAGTCCTTTGCCGCGTATGTGGCAGCGCCGCTGCTCCTTACGATGACCTTTGCCCCTTCCTCGTTTCCAGAAAGCTCCTTTGCAAACTCCGCGACTTTCTCCAGCTTTACCACTGTCGAGTTTGCGTATTTGCCCTCCTTTGGCCGCTCAAGTATGCCTTTCTTGTCCGCCAGCTCAAGCGCCTTCTCCAAAAGTTTTACTCTTACTATCTCACTCTCCTTTATCATGACATCGTGGTAGATCCCGTAGGAGAATGCTGTCTGGTTCTGCGCGATCATGCACTTTTCCGAGATCTCCTTTATCAGCCTTGCCTCCTTTGATTCGGAGTCCTCCATCCTTTTGAGCATCGCATTTATCTCTTCCTTGATACCCGGCTTCTCGAGCATCGTATTCACCTTGACATACTGCTCCCCCATCCACTGGTCGAACTTCTTATCTGGCTTATCGCTCAAATGCATCCAGCCCCAGAGGCTCTGTGCCATCTGAAGGCCGATGTCATCGATGTAGTCCTCCCTCTCCACCTCGTATGAGCAGAATGAGAGGAGGTTTGAAACGCAGTCGCCCAAAAGCGCATTCTTCAAATGGCCCACGTGCCACGCCTTGTTTGGATTGGTGCTGGGAAACTCGACAATCACTTTTTGGCCACTGCCGATTTCCGATCCTCCATAGTCATCTCCATTTTCCACTACAGAATCTAGAACAAGTTTGGAATAGTGGATTGGATCAAGTTTCGCATTTATGTAACCATTGAGTTCTGATATCTCTAAGACCAGTTTGCCTTTGCGAATCTTTGCCGCGATCTGCGCTGCAATCTCGCGCGGGCTCTTTTTGAAAGTCTTTGAAAGCTTGAAGCAGATTGAGGAGCTCAAATCACCTATCTCACCCTTCGGCACGCTTATGGAAAGCGACAGATCAGACTTAGTTATGGCGCTTCCTGGAAATGCTGCGTCTATCCCTGCGGCTAGCATGCCGGAGAACTCATCTGATGCATTGGCTGATGGAGAGGGATGCACACAATCACTTAACATTCTTGTCAAATTGCTTTAAGACTTTTGGTATAAGCCCGACCAGGTCGGATGCGATGCCGTGATTGCCCTTCTCCTTGTACATCAAGTCGCCAACTAGCGATAGCGTGTATGCACCGGCAGTTGCCACAATGAACGCGTCATCATTGAGTGCAGCAAATCCAGCGACCATCCCGGAGAGAATATCGCCTGTTCCCATTGTCGCAAGAGTCGATGTCCTTGATTTCACGACCTTTACCCTGCTGCCATCAGTCACAACGGTCGCATGGCCCTTTAGTACTACGATGCAACCCAGCTTCCTTGACACCATCAAGGCGGCATCGACCCTCTGCTTCAGGTTCCTCTCATTAAGCCGGTCCTTGAAAAACAGGGAGAACTCCCTCTGATTCGGAGTTATTATCACATTCTTGCCAAGCTTTCCCATCTGCCCGATGGCATATAGTGCATCGGCATCAACCACAACCCGCTTCCCTGCGCGAATGCAGTACCTGACAATTAGGGCTGCGGTCTTGAGGCTCTGCTTGCTCCTCCTGTTTATTCCTCCGCCGATTGCAACCGCAGCAGCTTTTGAGCATTCATCCTTTAGCATCTTGAAATCCTTGGGCTGCAGCGAGTCCCCCCCCAATGGCCTTACTATCAGGTTTGGGGAGATGCCCATCACAACCTTCAGGTCATACTTTGGAACGCAGGTGATTGCATATCCTATTCCAACCCTGAGCGCGGCTAGTGTCGAGTATCCTGCAAGTCCTGAGAGTATTGGCGCTCCGTGGAATCTCTCGCTACCCCCTATGATCACAACCCTGCCGTTCTCCCTCTTGCTCGAATAGAGACTTCTTGGCCTGAAAGCCTTTTTCAGATCTGCAGGGCCTGCACCGCTCCACATCAGCCTACCACCGGGCCAGGAAGCAAAACCGTGCCTGATTCCAAGGTGTTGTTTCCTATCGAGGTCTCATTGAGCATTATCGATGCCTTGATTTGACTGCTCTGTAAGGTAATCCCGATGCTAAGCGGAAGGTAGTAGATGTCAGAAATGCACATCTGGAACTGCCCTGTGCCGTTGGATTGGGGTTGTGACATGCTGCCGTATACGAATGTGCACCCTTGCCCATTGTAGGTGCTCTGGTATGGGGACTGGTAGCTTAGCTGCATACCAAATTGGCTGAGGAGCGCAAGGTTGAAGGTTGTGAGTTCGCTCATATTCAGCCCTGCCAGAGAGCCAGATTTAGAGCAGGTCACGTTCCTGCTGCCAAGCAGCACTGCACCGGCATTGCCTGAAGAGATTGCACTCTGGTTGAGATTGAGGCAAACGTATGTTGCATTCGGCTGGCCTATGTAGTATACCTTTCCATCTCCAAGTATGGGCAGTGAGGATGCATCAACCGAGAATTTTAGGTTGCCAAGATATTTTGACTCGTTCACCTGGATGGGCGAGTTTATCGTGGAGATATATCCAAGAACCCCGGAGGGCTTCACGTAGAGCGCGCCAGAGTAAGTGGCCTTGAACTGGGAGGAGTTTGAGAGATGGGAGCCTGCGAGCTGGGCAATATTCTGGGCTGTGAGCTGGCCCTGCTGGCCTATGGCCGAAGTGAACACCGCCGGAACAGGGGCATTGGTATCGGCAAAGTAAGGGAGCTGGGTCGGGGCAGAGATTAAATTGCCAGCTACTATCAGAAGTCCGCCGAAGACAACGATTGCAAGTATGAGTATCCCAATCCAGTTGAGCATGCTCCCAGAATTTGCCGCAGAGGAAGCGACCTTTGCAGTTACCTTGGCCATTAATTCACAGCCCTGATGCTCATTTAACGACTAAAAGCCTTTCTGGACGATGCTTAAATTTGCATGGGGTCTACTATGCTTTCTGCAATCTCCTTCAAGCCTCTTATTATACCATCGGTGTCAGTATAAACCAGCGGGAGCAGTGCCCTCATCGCCCCGATTGCAGCATCTTTCTCCTTAGAGTTGTGGATTAGAGCCATCGAAACAAGAGTGCTGGTGAGCTTGGGAAGGAACTGGTCCGTATGGCCGCCCCATTTATCATACAGCTTCATCATGCTCTCCTTGTTTATCATCTCTATCAGCGTGCCGTTCTTGATTGAGTTTAGCACCCTGAGGAAAGATTCCTTGTCGCCCACCACCCCTTCGCCCTCTTGCTCGATGCAGCCCTTGATGCCATCCACGTATCCTATTTCTCTGTCCCTGCTTGCATACCCAAAGGCAAATACTCTGCTGAATGAGACTATTACTTTGGAGAGCAGGGAGATCGAGGAGAGCGCATACAGGTCCTTGACTTCGTAGGATGGGATTGCTATGCCCCCGGTAATGCTTTCGCGCACTGCCAGCTCCTTTCCATTTGAGTGAAACAGGTCGATCATTTTTCTATAGCCGTCATCTTCCAGGCTGTAGTATCCAATTAAATGCAGGCAATCCGAACTGGAATCCCTCCTAAGCGATGCGAAGTCTGGTCCGCCGACTAGGACCAACGGCGATTCGATCAGGGCATACTTGGCATAAAATAGTGAGAGAAGGGATCTAACGTCCTGCACAGTCATGAGGTTCTTTGGAAGGATTATCGGATCTAGTGATCTTTCAGTGCCTATTGGAGTGAGCCCAAATTCAAACTTCTTTATCCTAGGATCCGCCAAAGGCCCACTAAATTCGACCTGTGGAATACCTGGATTGAGACCGGTGGTCTTTTCAAAATAGCGCCTGAGCTCTATCATCTCGTCTTTCACAAACCTTCTTCTTTCGCCCTGATGGTTGAAAGCCATGCTACCCATCTTTTAGCGGCATATATAACTTTTACTCATTAATCGTCTAATTCGCCTTCTGCCTTACCTAAGCCTTTTAGACTTTGCATCAGTAGATTATCAGAGCATGGGGGTGCTTGAATAGCCAAATTATACAAGAGCAACAACAAGCTGGTTGTCTACATACCATTTGAAGTGATAGAGGCACTTAACCTCAAGGACACCGATGATGTCGACTTCTTTAGGTTCAACAGCAACTCATTTTTGTTTGCAAAGAAATCCGATATCACAGAACTGATAGTTGGTAAGGCTCCAAAGGAGACCAAGGCTGAAACAATGGTCCAGCCGCGAGAAGCTGGCGGGCTTGAAAGCGAGGAGATTTCGGTTCTAAAGAAACTAGACACTCTCAAGTACAAGGATAGGACAAGGGAGAAGGTCGAGCAGATGCTAAACGGCAGCGAGAAAGTTCTGCTTCAGGGAATGCTAAAGAAGAAGGCGGTGACCTTGTTCGCAAAGGAGAAGGGGAGCGAGCCGCTCTATGGGATATCCAAGAATGTCTATGACCAGTTTCTGATGAGGAAAAGGCAGGGAGCGCAGGTGCAGCAGCCACAGGCGCAGGCTGTAGCCACCCAATCGATGCCCAGATTCAAGCCTGCTGCGCTTGAGAACGAGAGCGTGAAAGAGCTCGAGCAGAAGGGCTTTGTGGTTCTGCAGTCCGAGGCTGAGGCATCAAGCCTCTCGCTTGCTCTCGAGGACAGCATAAGGCACGGGCAGGTGCTTGGCACAAGGGCGTTCAACAAGAAGTTCTACATAATACTTCGCAGCTATTTCAACAGGAATGGGGCGAAGATAATCAAGGAACTAAAGGGGGGCGACAAGAAGGTGTGGGATATAGCTTCGAACATAGACGTTGAGGAGGACGGGGTGAGAGGGATACTTTATTTGCTCTCGGAGAGCGGTGAAGTTAGCGAGAGGAGAAGGGATGTTTTCACCCTTGCCTGATTACGGGTGCGCAGACACGTAGTCGAGAATCAGGATTGCGACAGAGAATATTGCTATTCCTACAAGCACAAGCCTTGCGTTCATCTGAGGGCCCTTTGATGGAGCGTCATAGAAACTCATCACCCCTGCTTGAGACTGAGGAGTTGACAATGTCGGCATGCAAACACTTATTCATTGCCTGATAGATTATTTAAAGCTTGCTTGGCTAGAGGTTCCTTACAAAATTATAGCAGATCTGCGGTATATTCATCAGTAGCAGACCGCAGTATTCATAAAGGGTACGAACTTTACTTTAACTGAAGTGCGAATGTTTAAGAGTTTCAACACTCTGTGGGGACGTCTATGGATTACCATTGCCAAGAGCATTGTATGCTATTATGACTATACCAGAGCCGCCTGCGCCTCCCGCTGAACCGCCTTCTCCGCCTGCGCTTGAGCCGCCGCCTCCGCCGCCTGAATTCGGTGAGCCAGAGCCCGCCACAACATAGTAGCCGCCAGCAGGAGCAGCAGAGCCACTGCCCCCTCCTCCGATTCCGCCGCCTCCTGCATATCCACCTCCTTGGTTACCGCCAGTAACATCCCATCCGCCTCCGCCTCCGCCACCGGAATAGTAAGTGGATATGCCTGAGATGCCGCTTGCACTGCCCGCACCGCCATTGCCTGAGTAATACTGGGTCGGTGAACTGCTTCCAGCTGCGCCTGCGCCGCCGCCTCCGCCGCCCGAATCGCTGCTTCCTCCGCCGCCTGCGTTACCCTGTCCGGTTGTTCCGGCTCCGCCTGCCGCGCCAGCCCCGCCGCCACCACTCCCTCCGGAGTTACCTACACCTAAGCCTGCTCCTCCACTGCCACCACCAACTGAGGTCAGTGTACTAAAAACGCTGTTGCCCCCATTACTACCTTGACCTCCAGCAGCAACTCCTCCACTGCCACCGCTGCCCACTGTTACTGAATAGATTTGGGACGAAACTGCAAAACTGGAAACGTACTGGAACCCTCCACCTCCTCCGCCCCCGCCGCCACCGTAGCCATCAGGGGGTGTGTGTCCCACTCCGCCGCCTCCGCCGCCTGCAACCACCAGTACTGCTACATTGCCATTGCCAAAAGCAGTAAACGTCCCGCTTGAGGTGAATGTGCAGATGTAATTACCTGAAACAAGTGTGAGCGTACCTCCGCATGTCGGTGTTGGTATTGTTGTAGTTGAAGTAGAAGTGGTGGAGGTCGAAGAGGTGGTAGAAGTAGACGACGTTGTTGATGTTGAAGAGGTGGAAGAGGTAGTGGAGGTAGATGATGTCGATGTGGAGTAGAAGTTTGCCTGCTCTGTTATCGGGCCGTTAAGTGTAACTGAGGATGATGATGTTGTTGCAGAGGAGCTGCCGCTGCCAGTTCCTGTCCAAGAGCTAAAGAACCACCCTGTATTTGCTGATGCGCTTATTGGCTGCACTGCATTTGCATTGTAGAAGCTGCTTCCTGTAGGTGTTGTAGTGCCAGAACCTAGGGGCGAGACTACCATGTTAAGAGAGTACTGTGTCTGTGCAGAAATACT
>JAGWGI010000029.1 GCA_028867435.1 Microcaldota archaeon
CCTGTACCCTGCCCCTTTCGGTTGTCAGCCTCCTCCCATTCCTTATAATATCTTCAGATTTACAATATCTGCATAGGGTTTTCATTTGGTCGCCAAAACCTTATGGGAACCCTATATATCTTTACCATTCGTATTTGGGGTCAGAGCCCGTCATGCGGCTTATATTACAACACAGCTCAAGCCTCCAATTTTTTTAGCAAAGTAGTACAGCTCATCCATAGACTACCTGTATCTTTTCACATTTCTGGGAATATCCGAGTGCAAGCCAATTCGCCACAAATTTATAATCATCCCGTAAAAATTGACTCTTCTTTCATCGTGCCTGCCGTAACCCAAATAGAGTCCATCTCTGGCATCCTCCCCAAAATTATCTATGTTTTCATATTGGTATCTTGCTATCTCATACATGGGACCCCCGGCCATAGCATCGCCCGCATCTATTATTGCCGCTATCCTTCCATTGCTGGTAATTATGTTTTGCATATTAAGATCGCCATGCAGCAAACTCGAACCCTTAAATTCCAAGATGTCAATATTCTGCATATATGATGTTTTAAGTTTCCTAATAAAATCCTTTTCAAGCAGTCCATATTTACCAACACGCTTAAAGCTTATTCGGGTTTTTGCATCAATCTCCCCCTTCTAATCCCTCTCCCGTCCTCTCCCCGGTGGAACTATCCCCCAATATCCCCCAACTTCCAATTTATGCATCTTCCGCATAAGGCGACCAAGCTGCATCAATAGCCCTTCCATTTCGCCTTTCTGTAATTTATCCAAATCGGTTCCTTCAACACGCTCCTCTATCACGTAATCTTTGTTGTATGCGATTGTTTTTGGTACGGGATATCTAATTTCCTCCACTGTTTGCATGCCCACGCATGTGCAAACAGCTTATTCCTTTCCACTCCTATGTAATAAATCAAGCTTCTAACTTTCTTTAGCCTCGCCATCCTGACTACCACCTTAAACTCTCCGTGAACCACCTCGAATACCTTGTGATCATCTCCCCTAGAGAAGCTCTTAACATCACCTAGATTCACTCTCCATCCAAGTTCCTTCCACACCGCATTAATTGCCCTGTTTTTATAGTCTGATACTTTCATAGCAATCACGCCAAACGAAGTAACACTATTAAAACTTTAATGGATATATGATTATGCTTGGGGGCTCATAGCTCAGCCTGGTTAGAGCGCTGGTCTTATATCTCTTGTAGGAAAGCCAGAAGTCAGGGGTTCAAATCCCCTTGGGCCCATCAACCTTCAAACCTTAACTCCGAGCTTTGCAAGATCCCTTCCAAGCTGCCTTGCAGACTTGAAATGTATTATCTTCACCCCAAGAGAAGATGCACGCCTGAGAAATTTGGGGTAGTCATCCACAACCACGCACTCATCAGGCCTGCATTTTATCCTTTTGAGCAGCACGAGGTAGAATCCTATGTTGGACTTGTTGAAATGTGCGCTAAAAGAGAATAGCAGGGAGTCAAAGTTGCGCTTGAATTTGTATTTACCTTCTAGGTATGCTACCCTGTCTCTGGTGTTCCCGCTGAAGCAAACAATCCTGTATCCTCTCTTGAGCCTAGAGACGAGCTTTTCCATTCCTGGTGTGGGTGTGTAAGACGAATTCCAAATCTCCCGCATCTTTTCGGAGAGATTTACATTTATATCCAGTTTCTTCCTAACAATTCTCCAGAACTCCCTTTTTGTCATTTTTCCTGCATGGTATATATCAGAGGGATAGGGGTGGTTGCCCCTGAAAATTAAGAAGACATCCCTTTTTGGCACTCCCAAGAACTTGGCTATTCTCCCTATCGCCTTTGGCGTTCCTTCAGAGAAATAGACGCCGCCCAAGTCTAAGACTATGGTTTTTATCATATCCCAACCTTGCTGGTAAAAATATAAAAACCCCAAATGACTAATCCTAGATAAATACTGCGGATTGCATGCTTGCTTCCATTTCGAGGGTTTATGAACATTACAAGACGCCGCTTAGGCTAAGGCACCATATGCTAAGGGTTGCTGGCGTTGCGCAGATTATCTGCGAGAACTGGAGAGGAAGCTTGGATACAAAGAGCGTAATCACAGCGATGCTCGTACACGATCTCTCCAAGATTGTGAGCATACCTGATTCCTCGCTGATAAGGGAAAGTTCCAAGGAGGATGATAAGCCAAGTAGATACTGGCTAAATCTTAAGCGAGAGTACATAGAGCGGTACGGCTCCGAAGAGCACATGGCCGTGTTCAACATGGCAAACGAGATGGGGCTGAGTCAAAGGGCATCTCATCTTGCCCTAAACATCTTCCTGGAGAACGCCACGCTACCGAGGACCAAAGACTCGGAATTGAAGGTGTGCGTCTATTCTGATCTGAGGGTCAGCCCTAGCAGCGTCACCACGCTTGATGAGAGGATAAAAGACGTGGAGAAAAGATATGCGGTTAAGTACCCAAGAGAAACTGTTAGGATACTACACAAAATCGAGGATGAGATACGGGCTCACACTAGGTCGGATCCATCTTCAATAACCGAGAAGGAGGTCGCCCCGAAGATAAAAAAGCTAGAAGGTTTCAGGATCAGCATCAGCAGCAAGGCGCTGAGCAATCGATTTGAGGTAAGCAAATGAGCACAAAGAACATAGAAGTCGAAGTTCGCGGCAGGCTCTCCAAGCCGGAGCACTCCCGCCTTTCCCTGTTTCTGAGAAGGAACGGGGAATTCCTCAGCAGAAAAAAGCGCCTGCTCATTGACTATTCAACCATAGCCGAAGGCATAGAAAACAGGAAGATGGACATAAGGTGTAGGATAACCGGCGATGAACCTGAGATCATAATAAAGAAGGGAAACATGACGAGCATAGCGCGTGAGGAGACGAGCGTACGCCTGCAAAAGGGCGAGTTTCCCAATGCAATTAAGTTAATGAAGCTTCTCGGCTACGAAAAGGGCGTTGCGACAACCAGGGTGATAAGCAAGTACCTGTACAAAAGGACGGAATTCTCACTAGTTGAGATAATAAGAATAAACAAGAAATTCAAAGAGAACGAGGTGTGCGACTACTCCTACGAGGCCGAGGTGATGTCTGACACAGCTGGCGTAGTGAGGGCAAAACAGAAGCTCAACAAGATGCTCCTCAAACTAGACCTGCCGATATTCGGTGAATATCTAGGCGCGCTGCCACCGGGTTCTAGCATACGCGTACACGAATTCTCTTTCGGAGACTATTTGAGGGAGCTGCACAAGAGCGCTACGATAGTGATGGACGCCAACAGGGATTACGGCTCAATCTCAAGTTATGCAAATAAACGCTTCCATCCATAGCCGTATTACATCAAGATACGGGAAATAAAGAGGTCAGAGGGAAATTGCAGTGTAAGCGCACAGCGATACACTGCATGCATACTACGACCTAGCCGAGAGGCCACATATCAAATTCGTATCTTCCACACAACAATTTTATTCACTTTTAGTTTTCGGTTTAATCTCCTCAATTCCAGAATAATCCCTAAGCACCTTTGGTATCTCTATTATTCCGTCTTCGCCGATGCAGTTCTCGAGCATGCACGCAAGTGTCCTCTCAGTAGCTGCCAAAGTGCCGTAGATTGTATTTACGTACGCAGGCTCATTCTCTCCCTTTGGCATGTATTTGATGTTAAGTCTTGCGGCTTGCCAGGACCCAAGATATCCATGGCTTCCCAACTCTCCATACTTGTTCTGTGAAGGGAACCAGCCCTCAACATCCACCTGTATCGTTGCTTTCTTGTCCATGTCCCACGATGGCAATAAAGATATCCTTACTGGTATATTCAGCTCCCTAAGCAGCTCTGCCTGATTTCGTATCAGAGTATTAATCTCTTCCTCGGCCTGAGTCTGCGTACATAGCACATATTGCTCTACCTTATCGAAATGATGGTTTCTGTAAATTCCCTTGGTTTCCTTGCCATGTGCACCAGCCTCTTTCCTAAACGATGTGCTGAAGCCCACGTATCTAATCGGCAGTTCCTTTTCAGTGAACACCTTGTTGTTGTTGTACGCGGCTAGGGGGTGTTCGGCAGAAGGTATCATGTAAAGATCCTCCCCCTCAATTTTGTACAAGGTTTCTTCAAATGCATCCAATGTTGTTGCCATCTCTTCCACGTAACTCTTTACCAGATACGGAGGGGCCATTTGCTTAAATCCTTGGGCGGTAAGCTTTTTTACTCCATACAAAGATAAGGCAAGGTTTAACGTAACCAATTCGTTCTTCTTGTAATAAAATCTTGCACCAGAGAGTTTGCTCCCCACTTCTTCATCGGTTAAATCGTACTCCTTTATGATATCATACTGCGATTTTACATTATTAAACGGTGCAAATTTAAGATCCGGATTCAGCCGCTCAAACTCTGCGACTTTGCCTGCAGCCACTCTTGGAATTCCATCATAGCCCAATATTATTGCCGTATCTACCGGCACGCTCTTGTCTAAAATATTAGGCAGCGAAAGCATCAGCTTGTTTCTGTTCCTCTCAATTTTCTCAAATTCGTATTCGAGATCTTCCAATCTTTTATTAACCTCCCTAGCCTCCTGAATTACCCCTTCCTCACGCTTCTTGTTCATCTCCAATGATAGCTTATTCTTCCTTTGCCTAAAAGAGTCGATCTGGGACTTTACCTCCCTCCACTCAAGATCTACCTTCAAAAAAGAATTAAAATTGCCAGGATCTAGTTTCCTTTTAGCAAAAGCCTCGGTTAGTATCGCAGGGTTTTTGCGGATTTTAGGTATTTCCATGCTGCTTGAAATTTCGCCCAAGTCCAGTTTAAGTCTATCAAATTTCACGCCCATGCTCTCCCTTACAACATCCTTGGTGGCATTAATCTCCTTACCACTATTTACCCTATCTTATTCATATATTTCCTACCTTTGCATTTATAAATGGCTGTCTACTGTTTTAAGCCAATTTTACAGCATGCCGCAGGTTTTCTACCTTAAAGCCGAGCCAATGTTCGCCAAATACGCAATTTTGCCCTGCTGGCAGACAAATATTGTAATAACTTAAGCGCGTAAAATCTCGCTATTGCGGGGATGTACCTAGAAACCTATTACCTGTAGCCCGTATTTCTCGACTTCCTCCCTCTTCCAAAAGTCCATGCCCCGTATCATTGCCACATACTTTACCCTTCGCTGAGCAGACCTGCCGGTATAATCCCCAGTCTTGGGATCCCATTCCCTTAAGATCAAAGTGTCTCCTGGTTTACACTTGAAATCTGCGAGCCTGATCTCAAAGCCCTTCTCGCCGCTGACCAGCTTCTTGAAATATTCAGGCCAGACCTTCTTCTCGATCCTCATATGCTAAATTGGAATCGTAAACAATATAACATCTACCTGAGCTTAATGGTCATGCAGAAGAGGGACCCGGTGGTCATGCAGGTGGCAGGGCAGAGGATGTCTAGGCTCTTTGAGCTCGCAAGGCAGAGGACCGTGCAGCAGGATTCGGAATCGCAGAGGTTGGCAAGGCGCTACATAAAGATAGCGCGGGCGATAGGCACGCACTACAAGGTTGAGCTACCCAAGCAGATGAAGGAGCTGGCGTGCAAGAAGTGCAACGCAGTGCTTGTGCCTGGGCTGAACTGCAAAGTTAGGATTGCAAGCTCAAAGAAATACGTGGTCTACGTGTGCGGATTCTGCAGCACTGAGAAGCACATCTTCTACAAGTGACTATTTTGCTCCCATGCCCTCTATTAGCGCATCGAGAAACTGCTCCAGATGCCCATTCCCCTTTGCGGTAAGAAGGAACTTGTCGAATTCCATCTCGTTCTTCGACTCCTTGCCCCTGTATATCCTTATCATCCTTGAAACCTCATCATCACTCGGCGCTGCAACCTTCCTGTCGGTTATCACATTCGCCCTTGCAACGACCTTGACAGAGTCGCCAAGCGCTGCCACAACCTTCTTGTGATTGATGAAATCCTTTACCAGCTCCACCAGGGGCCTAAAGTCAGAGAGCTTGTAGCTTTCGACTCCGGGGCCATCTACAATCAGCAGTGCATCAAAGCCCTCAGATGTCGCCTTTGTGGCGTTTATTTCAGGTTTGTATGTCGCCCCATGGGCGCCTATGCACGACTTTCCCTCCCCAAGATAGCTCGCAATCACAGGTCTCACGCCCCACTTTCCTAGTAGCAGCATCGCAAGGGAAACGGTTTCGTCTCTGAAATCCCTCGGCGGTATTATTATCATCGCCTTCATTGGCATAATTAATATCCTATAGAGCAAGCTATAAATCTATCCGCTCAATTCGGCGCATCTAGCAATCCCTTCATTGTCTTGCCGCCAAAATGTCGCTTTGATACAAAGTAGGATGCTCCTATTGCCGCCATCACCAGAAGTATTATTCCCATGTCCAGAATGGAGAGAAAGAGCAGATTGCTCCCGTCTCCCTGGCTGACATTTACAGGCTGCTTTATTCCGAGATACATCGCGTTTCCAGTGGCATAGCCGTACGGTGCATTGCTGACAGAAAGTATTCCACCGCTTCCTGTATATCCATTCTCGGTGGTGCCGTTTGAGAACGTAAGGGCAACACTCGAATTGAGTGGCATCCCGAAGATGTCTCGTGTCCCAACAGCAATGTTGTATACCGGCAGTGTTATGTTCACACGCTGCGCCCCAGAGACACTGAAGTTGTAGCCCACCCTCATCCTAACTCCCTTGTAATATGCGTAGTCTATCTGATAACTTGCACCCTGGAAGAAGTAGTCATTCCCATCAACGCTCCGGTTGTTTACATACAATGTCACATCGCCAAGCCCTGTCCCGTAAGCGTTCTGCGGCTCTAGGTCTATGCGGTACATGTCCCTGAACTGGGCGCTCACTAGGACAGCCCTGTCCACCAGAACGCTAAACTGGCTACTTGAATTTCCGTTGCTCCATCCATAGAACCCAAGCCTCTTGTCCTCACCCAGATTGATGGGGCTGAACCCGATTCCTATTTCCGCTACCGATCCGTTATCGTACCAGCCCGCTCCGGATACATTCCCGTACTGTGATTGCACATCGACCATGAACTGCTGCTTCCAGCTTGCTCTGATTGAAGAGGATCCGTTAAGCGTGAGGTATCCGCTTCTCTGCTCGTTGCCGTTGCTCCATCCTGAAAATGCCTCCCTGGAGGTAGCGCTGGTCTGGCTGATGTTGTGCGACGCCCCGTAGTCGACTATTGTACCATTTGTGTACCATCCACTCCCGTAAGTTTCACCAAACTGCGATGAGACATTGAAGTAATACTGTCTATGCCACACTGCTGTTTCGGTGATGTTTGCGTTCATCGCAATCATGGAAGAATTGTCAGTTCCTGTGTATGCGCCTATCCCGGTTCCCTTCCACCCTGCAAATACTTCCCTTGCGGTCGAGTTTAACTGCACGATATGCGGCGCGGAGATCTGAACGTTGGAATACGCTATGTATCTCTGGGTTCCGTTTATCCCTGCGTACTGCGAGCTTGTGCTAAGCGTGTACCCCAGGTTCCAGAGCACGGTATTGTTCGGGGTCTGCGAAACCCCGGAGCCTACTACGAAATAATTTACCTTATTGCTCAGCTCCTCCACTCCGTATGGGTTCCTCAGGTTAGTCCTGCTACCCACCCCATAGCCTATGTACGAGAGTGCCATCTGTACCGGAGTTGACTGTCCGTTCTTGTAGAAGGAAAGGTTCTGGAACACCACCTGCTGCAGCTGCGAGGCTATACCTGTGGTGTTGGCGACCTCGCCAAAAGCAACTGGCACGTACGGCCCCGATGTAGAGGTGCCCAGCGTCACGTTGCCCACAATATTTCCGTCAACAGTGAAGTACCAGTTGTCTCCCTGGGAGTAGAACGAGTACCTGTGGAAGGATCCATTTGGTCCTGCAGAACCCTGGCTGCCTATCTGCCCCAAAAAGCCACCTGAATATCCGGACGGGAAGTACTCGTAGAACCACTGCGCTGTGCCTGCGTCGATTGCCTCATAGCTGTAGCAGCCCGAAAGGTCGCACTTGGATGGGTACTCACCGCTCTGGTTTTCTATTACATATCCTGCCTGTACGAACGCCCCGTTGCTAAGAGTCTCCCCTACCCAGTAGCCAAGGGATCCGGATTGGCTATATTGCGGAGTAATTGTCTCTATGCTGACCCCAGCGCCGTTATTTCCCGCAGCTATGGTTCCTGCCCGTGCCCCGAATTGGTACCAGTACTCAGCGTTGTAGGCGCTAGACACCACTATCACTGCAAGCAAAGCAGCGAGAAGCACTCCAGTGCTAGGTCCTCTCATAATCTAAACCCATCTGGCCAAGCCTCTTAATCACTCTATTTCTTGCATCTGCATTTATACTTTTCCACTCTATCACTCCAACCTCTGCAAGCCTGCCGCCCCTCTCCGCCGCCTGCCAGAGCATCGCTGTGTTGTCGCTTCCGTCAGCATCCACTATGGCATTGCGCGGCATTATGTGCGAGAAAGCGTATCCCTCCTCAAGCGCCAGCTCTGTGAACTTTCGCGGATAATTCAGCCCGCCCACGCCTATCGCGATCTTCTCCGGCCCCTCCTTGCTTTCTATGGCCTCCCACAGTGCCCTTCCAAGAAGTACGGCAAGCCTTGCATCGGAGATGGTTGAATTGTTGCCTCCCAGCTCAATGAAGAGCGAGGGGGGCCTAAGCAGCGGGCCGTGGTGCGTGGCCTCGTAAGTGCGCTGCCATACTCTACTAGGATACCCCCGGCTTTAGTCGGGGAGGAGATCATCACAAATTGGCATTGTACTTATACGATACTTCCTAAGCTAGCGGTTGGTGGGCTAGCTACAGCAATCCTCAACCTCACATCTCTGAACCATAATTGGTCAATGCTCTGGTAGTTGCCAGTGTGGAGGTCTATGCTGAAGGGAAAGTTATTGGCAAACTCTGTTGCAGATAGTGGTATCTGGGCCATAGCGCTTGAAGCCCCATTAAAGTAATAATATGCATTAGCAGCACCGCCGCTTGATGGTATCAGCTGCAGGCTGGCAGGATACCATATTCCCGAAGACAGACTTATGCTAACCATATCATACGGATACGCCTTACCACTATCGTTGAGCCTAATCTGGTTGTTGTGAATATCTTGCTGCACAAACGTACAGTATGTGCATATGGGCTGGTTGTAGTAGGTGGGCTCATGTCCATAGGAATAATGAGATAGATACACGGCTCCGTCCGTGCCCCAAAACTCGCCACCATAGTAGCCATTATGACAGTTGCCGCTACTGCCACATGCCCAGATAAACTGATAGTCTAGCGCCCATCCCTGGGAGGTTGTATTACTAAAAGTCGCTGCAGATGTCATGTCTGAGCCCCACCAGTTAGTTCCGTAGTTCAGCTCCCCTGCATTGTTCACAGCTATTTGATCACCTGGACCGCCGCAGCTACCTTGGTTGCAGGTGTAACTCGAGGACCATTTGCTTGTATTGAGAGAAGTGCCTTTGAAGCTGTCGTATAGTGCAAAGACGTTTCCGCCATTATCGTATTGGCCGTAGGTGCCACTGAGCTCTGAGGCTTCGCCTGTAGGCCCGCTGGACGAAAGGACTGCTGACGGCATTGTGTCCATGTAGATAGTGCTGGTTCCAGCAGCCACACCTCCTGGGATCTTTACCCATACGATGGTCATTGTGGCGGTGTTGGAGGCATTCGTCTGTACCCATGCTTGCAGTACGCTACCTGTCGCTCCAGGCCCTGTAGTGAACTCTACATTGCTCCACGCAGAATTTATGTAGGCTGAATAGGAGTTGCTGTTAACGTTTATTACCTGCTGGTAGTTAGCCGGAGTGGCAGAGCCTGAATTTGTGAGCGTTACCGCCACATAGTGTATAGATGTAGTGGATGTTGTAGATGTGGAGGAGGTGGTAGATGTGGAGGAGGTGGATGTGGAAGAGGTCGTTGATGTGGAGGAGGTGGAGGTGGTGGATGTGGAAGAGGTCGTTGATGTGGATGAAGTGGAAGTGGTGGATGTGGAGGAGGTGGATGTGGAGCTGCCGACTGTGGTCCTCACAGAGGAGGTAGTGGATGTTGAGGTGGAGGTGGTAGTTGTAGTGGTTATGAACTGGGCGATGATGTTGCCGTTTGA
>JAGWGI010000030.1 GCA_028867435.1 Microcaldota archaeon
ATCAGCCTTGGCGAGGCTATTGGATAGGACTGTGTGTTTGAGAGCAGGACCGCAATCTTTGTGAACTGGGAGGAAGAACCCATGATCATATCCTGGCAGTTCGCGCCGCTTGAGAACTGGCAGGAGCCTGGGATTATGTTGCCAGGGGCATAGACGAAGAACAGGAGTGCTGCTATTGCAATGGCTGCAAGCAGGAACGCCCAGCCGTAGGTGAGAACAAACTCTGTTGCTGACTGGGCCTTTTTAGCCTCCTTTGTTTTGGATTTGTGGGGAATGCCCATATGATTCTTACTTGTAGGACAAGGTATTTAACTTCTAGCCTGTATTGAACAATCTCGATGTTTTATATGCTTTCCTCGCCAACATCAAGTGTGTCAAAACTAATCGAGATATTAAAGCTTACCAGGATAGAACACAGCGCGATGCTGGTCATTGCTGTGGTGGCTGCAGAGCTCATAACTGCCGGAAGGCTGCCAAGCCCAGGAATTTTTGCCCTGAGCATTATTACGCCGATATTCATCAGCATGGGGGCATTTGCGATAAACGACTACTTTGACATAAAGGTGGACAGGGCAAACAAGAAGAGCAGGCCGCTGGTCACAGGCGCCCTGACATCTAGTGAGGCGCTGTGGATCACGCTAGTCTGCATGGCAATAGGAGTTGTTGCAAGCCTTTTCATCAACATATACTGCTTTGCAATAGCCCTTTTCTTCGCCTTGATGTCGCTGCTCTACAGCTACAGGCTCAAGGAGCTGCTCTTCTGGGGCAACGCGTACATAGCGCTCTCTATGGTGATACCCTTTGTCTACGGTGACTATGTGATGAGCACGCTGCTCGGTGGAAGCATAGTACTTGTATCGGTGATGATATTTGCCAGCGGACTTGCGCGCGAGATCCACGGGACGATACGGGACTATAGGGGAGACATAAAGGTCAGGAACGCAAGGACCGTGCCAAAGGTTATAGGAATTCGCAGCGCGGCAATTTTCTCGCTGCTCCTCTACCTGGTTGCAATCGTAATAAGCGCATACCTCTTCTTGTACGTTAAGCCCTTCGCCTTCAATTTGGTATACGCAATCCTTGTTGGGATAACTGACCTGCTGCTGATCTACGTTGGGGTAGGATACGTTGCAATCGGGAAGCAGAAGTTCTACGAGAGCACCAGAAACGTATCGCTTGCTGCAATGGGAATCGCACTCATCGCCGTCTTGCTCTCTGCGCTGGCCTGAGGTTGGCACTTTTCGCCTGCGGAGGATGCTTCACAAGTATTGCAATCAGCACCACGAGCACCAGCAGGAGCAGCACTATCACGATGAGCATCATGGCGAAGAGCTCCTGGATCTGCTGGCTTATAGATAATAGCTGCGATGCCTGCACTTGGGAGGGCACGTAGCTTGTAAAAGAGCCTGTGAGCATCCCGTCTGCCACACCCAGCTGCCTTGAGAGCAAGGAGGTCGAGTACGCACTTTGTATGTAGGACTGCGAGGTAGAGACGTTCAGGTGCGCCTGGCTTAGGTAGAAGAGCGCCTGAGCCGCGAACTCGAACGGCCAGATGCCTGAAGTGGAGTTTGCGATGTTTGCAGTTATCGCAGAGGTGAAGTTAGATTCGTTGTAGTTTGGAAGCTGCGTGTCAAACCAGTTCGCGTACTCCACATTGTATAGGGCTGCGCCGTACATTCCCTGTCTGTAGTCCTGAAGCGCTGCCCTCTGGTAGAGGCCAGGCGTCTGGGTGTTGATTGCGGCGACCATTGAGTATATCTTCTTAGCCAGGGTGCTGTTGCTTGCGATTGTGACGTAGCTGGAGTTGCTCTTTGCAGCTATCGCATACATCTGGTTTGCGGCAAGGCACCATGCATACCCGGTTCCTGCCTGCGATATCGCGGTTGCAAGGTCATCAGTAGTCGACGCGTTTGCAATGATTTTTGAACTCTCGTTCAGGGTGATCAAAGCCCAGGTCTGCCGCATCTCTCCCCCTATCACGTATTCATAGTTGTCAGAGGTCATCGCTGGAGGGGTTATCAAAGAGCAGTAGTCAGACACATTTGCGACTATGGCCTTGGCGTTGGACTTGGTGAAGTTGCTGTTAGCCAAAACGAATGCGTTTATGAACTGCTGGAATGAGAGGTCTGCGCCGCTGTAGAGGTAGCCCTTAGCGGCTATGCTGCTGTAGTTGCCCATCATCCCCAGCATTCCCTGCTTTGCCCCGCCGAAGTTCCCAGGTATTTTGCCTGTCTCCTGCCTGGTGAATGAGAAGGTCGCGTTGGTCAGATTTTTGAAATCTGCCATGTCACAGTTGCTGCAGGTGATGTTGAGCTCCTGAAGCTTGCCAACATGGTAGTTGAAGGTGGTGTTGTAGCTAAGAAAGCTAAATGGAGTCGAGCCGTCGGCGTAGCCCAGGGCCTGAGTGAGATTAGAGGCCATCACGAGCTGTATCCCAAGCCTCTGCTGGGCTATGTAGTAGAGCATCTGCTCGAAGCTGCCGGAGGATGCTAGTGGCACTATCATGAACTGCTTGCCCCCGAATTTTGCAGCCGAGCTCTTTTCATAGATTCCGCCTATCTGGCCCACGTTTCCCGCGCCGTCTATGGTGCCAGTCACCCCGAAGTTGTGCATCAGCTTTGTGCCAGAGAGAGCCGAGACCGCAAGAAGGGTGAATGCAAGACCGCCGCTAGGCCCAGAGACGCTTGATGAGTTGTCGAATATGGTGTAGCTGAAGTTGTAGTTGCGCTCGCTAAGGTTCAGGTACTTGGTTGCATACCCAACAGCTTCGTAGGCTGAGGAAAGCGTGTCAGGGTCCACTGAGCTGGGTCCTGAGATTGTAATGTTCCCATCTCCTTGGGTAGTGTTTAGGACAAATGTGGTGAGATCCCCAGTTCCAAGGCCAGTGACTGCAGCTGCAGAGACGTATGCGTGGCCAGCAGTAGCGTATGCTAAAGGGATGAATGATGAGGTAATTAGCATAATTATTAGTGCTGGAGAAAGGTTTCTTAATCCCATAATGGAGTTATCTGCGCAAGAATTTATATTGATTTCTGTTCGTTTAGCTTCTGGTTTTGCTCTTTGAGGCTGACCTTGCAACTGCGGCAAAAACTGCTCCCATAATGGCAAGGAAGATTATCAGGTTCTGCAGCAAGTGGCCTGCGCCCTGCGGTGCGGCTTTGGCAGGCGGCTGCTGGATTGTGGTGGCAGTGGAAGAGGAGGCCTTGGCAACTGTTGTTGTGGAGGCAGTCTGCAAACCGGGCGGCGATGGACCATGGATCACTGCTTGATTTTCTGAGAAGTTGTAGAAACTAGATGAATTGAAGTATACCTGCGAATCGGATTCGTATATCCCGTAGCTCGTCGCGTTTGAGGCGTAGAACCGGTCGTTGATCAGGCGCACCTGCTGCGAGCCGGAAACGTTGACCCCGCTGCCGTGAAGGTTGCAGTTCTCTATTGTAACGTTGTTAGAGCCGCCTATTCTCACCCCAACGACTGTGGAATTTATGGTGCCATTTCTACAGTCGACAGTCACGTTGTTTGCATCTATCGGAACTCCTATTGCGCATGTGCCGTTGGTCAGCCAGAAGATGTGAAGAGGCCTTACAGATCCGTACGCAAGCGGATAGTAGCCAGGCTGCTGTATCCCGAGCCCGACACTAGAGCAGTAGGAGATTCCGACGGAGTAGGTTATCGAGGTGGTATTCATGTGCTCGTATGGGGTATCGAGCAGGCCTATGAAGTAGTGCAGACCCGGGCTCTGCATACCAAGATCGTAGCGAAGCGTACCGTTGCCAAGATTGTACAAAGTCGCTACAACCGTCTCGTTTGGATCGTTCTGGAATCCATTTAGGAGCCTGAAGGTTGACGAGCTTGCATTCATGTGGAAGTATATAGTGAAGTTCCAGTATACAGGCTTGTTGGCAGGCATTATAGCATAGGGATACGGGTGTGGGTAGATAAAGGTGGGATAATAGTACGCCCCATAGGTCGCATTGAATATGCTGCCCGCGGTGTTGTCGTGGTTTACATAAGGAGAGTAGAGGTAGTAAGGGCCGAACTGGGTAGTTGTATGCTGCGAAACGCTCTGGTTCTCGACCATGAAGTACCTAGACCCGCTGATGTTCTCTTGCGGATATACCCCGAAGAGCGGAAGGGCGATGCCAGAACTTGCAGAACCAGCTTCTACTTGCCCAAGCGAGGTTCCCATGGATATCAAATATGGCGCTTTGAGTACCAGGTCGTATGGAAAGATCTGGACAAAATCCGCAACAGAGGTGTTGGTGACGTTGTTTGTATATATCGCAAGATGATAGTAGTTGCCGCGCCTGAGCAGAGAGGAGTTGTCCATAAACCCTAAGTGCGCGCCAATAGAGGCTATTAGGTTGTTTGTGGCGTTGTGGGAACTGTATACTACACCATCAATTGTGCAGTTCGAGACGGTATTGTTGAAGGTGCTATTTCCAAAGAGTATTGCATTTTCTCCTAGGAGCTCAAAGCCTGCGCAGTCAACCCTGGCATGCCTTGTGCCTGCAGGGAATGTCAGGGCGTATGAGTTTGCACAGGAGATGCTATAGGATAGCGTGTATGTTGTGTTGCTGCCAATTGACAGTCCACACTGCTGGCCTGACGCCAATAAAGTCATCGAAAAGGCTGTGATGACCAGAGGAATTGAAAGCATCGAAAGCAGGATGTTTCGCATATGGGTACCTTTTCTCATTAAAGTGATGCCCGATCTTTGGGCTTTGGCCTGAAAATCTTCATCATGCCTGCAGATTTGAAGACCTGGTCACGGTTATAGTTCCGCTCTTTTTGCTTTGCGGCAATTAACAAACCAAACATCAGATGCGCGCGCGCACTTAGGGATACGAAATAAGCTGGCCTTTGCTAAGAGTGCTATAGTTCTGACCGGCTGTCACAGATGTGTAGTTGGTCGATGCATTCGTCAGGTTGAGGCTGGTAGGGGTGCCGCTTAGCGAGCCAAGGTCCGTGGCGTTTGCAAGGCTGCTCTGGCTCTGTTGCGGTGCCTTGATTGAGGGCTGCTGTGGTGCGGCAATGAATGCATAGGCTATTACTAGAAGTACTGCCGCAATGATCACAGCCAGTATAATTTTGGTGTTCGCCATTTTCCTCAACTAAGTATTAACAGTGGCAGAAGCGCCTGCCGAAGCGGAGGCCGAGTTCGCGCCTATTGCGGTGTTGCTGCTCGCGCTTGCTGTTGCAGTTGGCCTTACTGTTGTGGTCTTTGTCGTTGTAGTGGGTGAGGTTGTAGCCCCAGGTTGTGTCCCATTCTTTCTGGTATTTACTTTTATTGCCTCGCTCGCATTTATGCTTGTGGCATTCCTGTGCACAATCGAGGCACTGGATCCTCTGGTGGATATCGCATTGGCCACCTTGCTGGTTGGAGTGATCGTGTAGGCGTGCCTTAACGCCGATGTGAACTGGCTGTAATAGGTATCAAGCTGCTGTTCTTGGCTTTGCGATATCTGCGCGGCTCCTATGGAGGAGAGGAGGGATGATGCGTTGGTAAGGTAGAGCTGCGCATCTGCAAGCGCAGTCTGGTTCACCTTTACCCCGCTCGAGGCATTTGCCTTCGCCCCTATGTATGCGAGGTACGCCTGCGATCCCTCGAGCTGAAGCTGCGCGCTAAAGTGGAAGTTGGTGCCGTTCTTGCAGCCATTGTCAAGACAGTTGGCCTTGAGCACGTCGTATAGCTGGGTGTAGTTTGCAGATGAGTTGATGGCGCTCTGCAGCGGTGCTATGATAGTTCGCTCTGCCTGCGATATGGTGGAATTCATTTGGGAGGTATCGATCCCCTTAGAGCCTAGTCTACTGGCTGTCGCCTGCGCCTTTGAGATGCCCCTTTGATAATTTGCGACCACCTTCTGAGCCTGCTGCATTAGCTTTGGGAGGTTTTCCTGCTGCCTTGCCTTATTCATCGCTTTTGATGCTGTGCTGAGGTTGTCAAATATGAGGTCTTGTTGCAGGTTTACGTATATCTTAGTCCCTACCTGCGTTAGTATCGAAGTTGCATTGCTTATGCCGGACTGCGCTGTGGCGAGTGAGGAGGAAGAGATGTTCTTGTCGGTCTCAAGGTAACTTAGTGCACTCTCGAGCCCCTGAGTGCTAAAATGGGCGGCGAGGTGGAAGTTGGTGCCGTTCTTGCAGCTATTGAATAGGCAGTATCTGCCGAGCGCGGCGTTTATCTGGGTGTTGTTTGTAGCCTGGTCGATGGCGTTTGTGAGCGGGGTGATTATCTGGTTTTGCGCGTTTGTGAGCAATTGCGAGAGGTCAGTAGTGTTTATTCCCTTTGAGGCGTAGTCGGAAATCTGGTTCTGGTACTGGGAGATATCGTTATTGTACACGTTGACCTTGTTAAGGGCGTACTGCTTTAGCGAATTGCTCTCGCACTTTCTATAGGAGGCCATCGTGGAGTTGTAATCCGCGCGAATCTGGGCAGTTGCGTTGGCGGAGAGGTTCGCCGCGTTAATGCTTGCACTCACGTTCTTTGCTATGGTGTTGAGTTCCGCATCGTATGTACCGGATACGTACGTCCTAAATGAGGTTATGTTTCCAGATGCGGCTATCGAACCAAGGGTACTGGATTTAGCTGTGATTGCAGTGGAGTACGACCCGAGCGAGGACAGCTTAGGTGAAACCGAATGTAAGTCTGAGATGAATGCGTTTGTGAAGGTGGTCTTGCACTGAACATACTGAAGCGAGGAATTGAGAATAGACTGGTTTAGGGCAGGGGTTGCGGCATGTAGAGTACCGGTCAATATAAACAGTGTGGCGGCCAGTACCGCATACGCGCAAATAGGACGCCCATTCATTGAACCTCTTATCTGTCCATAATGAAAGTATAAAAACTTTCTCATTTTGTTTTTGAACTTCGCCATTTTGCCCTTTGTTTGAACAAGCTTGTCTCATCCAGACAAAATCTCATCATCAGAGCGATTTCTGCATGCCGCGAGGTTTTGCTTTTATCCTCTTTAGTATGTCTACGGTTCCAAACACGCCATCGTATCCCGGTATGAGGTTCACGTCGTCGGAGCGCACCTTCTCTATAGCGGCGGCAAGGTCCTTGTCAACCTCTTTTATCTGGTCGATATCTGCCTTGATGGTCACGTTGAACTCGCTGCCGAACTTCTCTATGAGCTTTGTGTAAAGCCCCTGTACGTGCATCGACTTGTCGCCCTTTCTTGTAACGTATGAGAGCACTTCTATTAGGGGCACCACGTGCACGAAAGGTATAGCATCCTTTGGCTTGTATCCTTGTGGCCTGTCAGCGAGCTCTTCTACCCTGTGTTCCACTCCGATTGTCAGCCTCTTTCCGCATACAGGGCATCTGCCATTGTACTTCTTTGACTCCTCTGGGGATAGGGAGACGTCGCAGCCCCTGTGCCCATCGTAGTGGTACTTCCCTTCCTCTGGATAGAACTCTATGGTCATTTTGAAATGCCTTTTGTCCTTCCCCTTTATCGCCTTAATTATTGAGTTGTAAGATAGCTCGTTTTCCTCAAAGTCGAATACGTTTGCCTCCCTTCCTATTTTTGGTATCGAATGTGGGTCGCTGTTCGAGAGCAGCGCGTACTTGTCAAGCTTTGAGATACGCCAGTTCATTTCAGGATCTGAACTGAGTCCGGTTTCCAAAGCATGAATGTGCTTGACCTGATCCTCGTATGCCTCTTCCATCGAGTCGAACCCCGAGAAGGCCCCAAACACGCCAAACCACGGAGTCCATGCGTGTGCCGGGAAGACAAAGACGTCCTTGCTGATCCCCATTAGCGTTTCCACCATTTGTGCCGCGCTCATGCCAAGTAAAGGCCTTCCGTCTGATCTAAGGTCCCCGAATTTTGAAAGGCTTTGGTTTATCTCCTCTGCAGCCTCTAGTGTCGGAACAAGTATGCAGTTGTGTATCTTCTTTGATTTGCCTGCACTTTCAAATACTGTGCATACCTCGGCGCTGAGCGCAAAGCGTGTCTCTGAATCTGAGTTCCTGCGCTTAAAGAGCCCCTGCTCGGCAGGCACGAGCTCGTTTTTTATCTCGTTAAGCCATGTGGGATGGGTGAAGTCGCCTGTACCTATCACTGATATTCCCTTCTGCCTTGCGCCTAAGTCAAGTCCCTGCAGCGTTATGTTCTTGCTGCACGCCATGGCAAACCTTGAGTGTATGTGGAAATCTGCAATCGCCTCCATAATTATCAGGCACTCTTGGTGACTCCGTTCCTAGGACAGAGCTTGCTTAGCAAGCATTTGCTGCAGATCGGCACCTGCGACTGGCATATCTTCTTTCCATGGCTCTTTAGGATGTATGCGAACTTTCCCCAGTACTTTTTGTCCACAACCTTCATGAGATCCTGCTCAATCTTGTCCGGGTCTTTGTTGATGCTAAGCCCTATTCTGTTCGAGAGTTTTATCACCCAGGTGTCTACGGGTATGCCGTTTACTATCCCATATGCGTTTATCAGGATCGTGTTTGCGGTCTTTTTGCCTATCCCGGGCAAGTCCATAAGCTCTTCTATATTGTCTGGGATCCTGCCCTTGTATTTCTCCTGGAGGATCTTGCATGCTGCGATTATGTTCTTTGCTTTGTTGCCTGAGAAGCTGACTTTTTTTATGTATGCTACAAGCTGGTTGACATCGGCATTTGCGTAGTCCTTCGCAGTCTTGAACTTTTTGAATAGCTCGGGGGTTACGGAATTTACCACCTCGTCCCTGGTCTGGGCAGAGATTATGGCAGCCACAACAAGGTCAGTCGGAGTTGAGAAATTCAGGTAGTATTTGGCGTTTGGATATTCTTCTGCCAGCAGTTCGATGGCTTTGCGGGACGCGTTTTCTGCAGGAGGCTTCTGTGGCATAATCTACCTTTAGAGCAGAGTAATAAATAGCTAGCGAATTAGAGTTTGCACTTGCAAGCTTGGAGAGCAGAGAATCTAATTATACCCAACCGGATTTCACAATCAGCTGCCCCGCGGTATTAGTATTGATACCAGATGCCCCGTTACCACAAGCACTAGAGGAAGGAGGTGGGCAATTGTCCCCTATGCCCCCTCCGCCACCTGCAGCTCCGCCTCCTCCTGCACCGCCTGAACCTCCAACATATTCACTGCATCCGCCTGATGGGACCCCTACGCTTTGACCTCCGCCGCCTCCCCCTGTTCCACCTCCACTACATTGACCAGAGCCGCTGCTGCCACCTCCGGCTGCATTGCTACCAAGGGAATAGTAGGTTGTGCCTTGGGTGAAGCTATTAGCATATCCTATAAATATTGTTCCGCCTCCGCCGCCGGCTCCGCCTCCGCCGCCGCCTTGAGATGTTGAACCTGCACTCATCCCGTTGCCTCCGCTTGCATCAATTATTCCGTCATTAACAAAATTTCCAGCATATATCTCGACTATTCCACCGCCATTTCCGCCACTGCCCCCCGTACCACCATAGCTGCTGCCACAATAGCTGCAGTCGCCTCCGCCGCCTCCGCCGCCGTTTCCGCCATTGCCGCCGGTTAGTGTTTGGCTAAAGTATTTGCTTGATCTTGTTTTCGCCGTAGCGCCTGCTCCTCCTGCCCCTCCAGTTCCCCCTACAGCCCCTCCTGCACCGCCTGCTCCACCACTGTAAGTGTCAGTGACTACTCCGGAATTGGTGAAGGTGGTGTTCGCTTGTATGTAAAACCCGTTCTCGTTGACTGTGACCCCGCTGTTAATTGTTATGCTCCCAGAAGCTGTAACGCTGCATGTTAGCGAGACGCTAGAGCTGTATGTGACGCTGCCGGAGAAAATGCCGCATGGGGGATTTGGGGGTATTGTGGTTGTCGAAGTCGATGTGCTCGTGGAGGAAGTTGTCGATGTGGACGAAGTCGAAGACGTAGTTGATGTGGAGGTGGAGTAGAAGTTTGCCTGCTCTGTTATCGGGCCGTTAAGTGTAACTGAGGATGATGATGTTGTTGCAGAGGAGCTGCCGCTGCCAGTTCCTGTCCAGGAGCTAAAGAACCACCCTGTATTTGCTGATGCGCTTATTGGCTGCACTGCATT
>JAGWGI010000031.1 GCA_028867435.1 Microcaldota archaeon
GGCAGGACCAGGTTTGGAACGCACCTTGCAATTAGCGACCCGAACTGGGTTGCATTGAAGATCAGCCTTGGCGAGGCTATTGGATAGGACTGGGTATTTGAGAGCAGTACTGCGATTTTGGTTAACTGGGAGGAAGAACCCATGATTATGTCCTGGCAGTTCGCGCCGCTTGAGAACTGGCAGGAGCCTGGGGTTATGTTAGATGGGGCGATTACAAAGAAGTAAAGAGCTGCCAGAACAACGGCAATTATAAGAAATGCCCATCCGTAGGTGAGCAGGAATTCTGTAGCTGATTGGCCGCGTTTTGCTTGTGACATAAAGATAGTTCATCGCTTAGGCTTATTTATCTTTCTTTGTCCTACCTTCTTGATGGGTTTCATCACGTAGTACAGCCAGGCCAGAGAGAGCAATGCTAAAATGATGACAACAGGAAGCGATGCGCTGCGATAGGCGCTTATGCTCTGGTACTGCTCGGTGGCGTAGCTTCTTGCAAGGTATGCGTTTTCTATGGCCCCAGATGGTGAGCTTTGGTAGATCTCCCTTGCCTGGCCGAGATAGGAGTAGGCCTTTGAGAGATCCGGGTAGAAGATGAGGTAGGCACTCTGGTTAACAGTATCAAGATACGCCTGCGTCTGGTTGATGACACTGCTAGCGTACGCTGAAGTATAGTTTGTGCCAGCCACGCTCGCAGGCTGGGAACCAGCAAGAAGTATTGCAGGAAACAGGAGCAGTAAGATTAGATAGCGCATGCTTCGACCACGGTTTTGAGGTACATGAAATAAAAAACAAAAGAAAGGCAAAAAAGAACGGATTACAAGTTGACGTCTATGTTGAGTTCCTGCTTGAGCTCCCTGTACCTGTTCCTGATTGTAACCTCGGTTACTCCTGCGACGTCTGCAACCTCCTTTTGCGTCCTTCTCTCACCCACAAGCGCGCCTGCAATGTAGACCGCAGCTGCGGATACCCCTGTCGGAGATCTCCCGCTGACCAGCCCCTTCTTCATCGCCTGCCTGAGCAGTGCGGTTGCCTTCTCCTGCGCCTCGCCGCTCAGCTTTAGAGCCGCCACGTACCTTGGGACGTAGCTTGATGGGTCGGTTAGCGGAATCTTTAGGTTGAGTTCATGCGAGACCACCCTGTACGCCCTGCCAATCTCCTTCTTTGGAACCCCTGAAATCTGCGCGATCTCATCGAGTGTTCTTGGCATTCCCGCGCTCCTGCACGTTGCATAGAGTGCCGCGTTAACCACGGTCTCGATCGGACGGCCCCTTATCAGGTTGTTCTTTACGCACTGACGATATAGAAGAGCTGCACTCTCCCTTATGTTGTCAGGAAGACCCAAATAGCTTGCAACCCTGTTGAGTTCAGGCAGGGCGATAAGGTAGTTCCTCTCGCTCGAGCTGGCAATGCTTGCCCTCTTGTGCCATTTCCTCATCCTGTAGAGCTGAGCTTGCCTCTTTGAAGGCAGCCTTGCTCCCCTGATGTCCCTATTGTACATGTCAATTTCAGTGACAAGGCCCTTGTTGGGCTTCATGTATTTTATAGGCGCCCCTGTCCTTGCCCTCGAATTCCTCTGGTCAGCGTCGAATGCACGCCACTCTGGGCCTGAATCCGTAACGTTGTCCTCGATCACAAGTCCGCAGCTGTTGCATACCAGCTCCCCTTTCTCGCCATCGTATATGACGTCGGAGCTACCGCAGCTAGGGCACCTGCTGGTCTTCCCTGCTATCTTTGGGGTGTGCCCCTCTCTTACTACCTTGACCTCTGGGGAGTCTATCTCCTCCTGGGGGAACGAAACGCCTCCGCTTTCGCTCTTGATGTCGTTTACCATGTTGCCCTCGAGCTGAATCTTCGCTGGGCTCTTCTTTGATACGGATTTTACTTTAGCTTTTTGCTTTTTCGCAGCCATATAACTCACCAAACATGATTCCCGAGTTTCCTCGAAAACTCGGAGTAAGACTTTTAAATATTACTAAAAACAGCAATAATTATACTGTAGAATTAGATATATAAAGCTTTCGGTCCTGATGCTCTCGTATGGGAGATTTGCCCTTTATATGCCTATCTCGATTTTCCAGTTCATCGGGATGAATGAGAGGTTTATCAGGTGGGCAAAACCGCTTTCCTTCTTCCAATCCGAGAGCTTTTGCCTTATTTCGCCCACCAGTTCATCCTGATTTTTGACCTTGTGGGCGCTCATCCTGATGAATATTTCGATCGGCGCGATTTTTACCCTGATCCTCGCGCTGTTCGCGTAGACGAACACGTCTTCTATGTGCGTTGCCTCGGAAACGATCCTTTGAATCGCGTTTGAGAGTGAGAGCACTTGTGCATCTGATACCTTTTTGTCGTCAAATTCGATGTTGATTACTGGCACTTGCTTACCCTTATGCTATTTTGCATTGGGTTTTATTAAGCTCGCCTATCAATTATGTTGCGCGGAGTTTATGGCGTCGAAACTGAGAGGGGCCCTGCATCATTTCTTTGCTACCACCAAAAGGGGGTACGACCAGACATACTGGATATTCATGATAATAGCAGGAGCTAGCATCGTGACAAAATTGTTCGGAATTGGAGGTGCGGGAGACTCGGTAATCGTGTTTGCCCTCTTTTACATAGTCGGCAGGCTTAGCATAAGTCGGGAGATGAAGATTGCAAGGAAGAGAAGTGGGCATAGCAGTAGGTAGTAGCTCATCTGCCCGGTTCCCTGACGCTTTCCGTACGCGTATAGGCGTAGTTGTATAGCATTGCCTCAACGATGCCAAGCAGCGCGCGTCTGTCTATTGCTTCCAGATTTAGGTAACCGGAGAGGTATTCATAGTCGAGTCTTAGCAGCTCCTTGAACTCCTTGTGCATCCCCACTGATTCGCTAAATGAAGGCAGGGCATCATTAACCATGTATTTGTGCTTCTTTGGCACGGAATTGTATGTGAAGTCCCTTAGGGATATTACAGACTCAGCCTTGAACTTTTCGCCAATCAGCATACCAGGGTTTGCCTTTGCCCTCATCTCTTCAAGGTTCATCTTGCCATCGTAGACCATCGCGGGGACCTTCCTGAGCGCTATGTGCAGGCTAAATGAGAGACGATTGTAGAATCTTTCCCCAAATACCTCGCTTGAAGACCTTGCTATGTGGGCCTCGTTGAACATTGAGAAGGCTTTGAGGTAAGCATCCTCTGTTATCATTTCGCGTAGCGCGCCGATAAACCTGCTCTTAAATGAGCTGGAGAGTTCTGCTTCGTAAATCTTCCTTGCCTTGGTCTCGCCAGAGTCGATGCTGTTGCCAGCCCTATTTTGGTTTAGCAGCTTTCCGAACCAGGGGGGCACGAAATACTCCGAACCTAAATCCCCATGCCTACCCCTCTTGACTTTCATAGAATCTGGTTTGATTGGGGTATTTTTATACCTGATGTGGAGATTCGTCTTGGGTGTTTTTGCAGGCCGGAAGGCAGACAATCTTGAAATCTACTTATTGGATTATAAGTTTAAGTGGCATATGGATAGGTGAGACGCCATAAGTGCTAGAATGGAGAGCAGATACAACCCAGCGGCAGTGGAGGGCAAGATACGCGAATTCTGGGAGAAGAACCAGACGTTCAAGTTCGATGAAAATAGCAGCAGCGAGGTATTCTCAATAGATACTCCGCCCCCCACAGTCTCAGGGGACATACACATGGGCCACGTGTTCTCATATTCTCAGGCGGAGTTCATAGCAAGGTACAAGAGAATGAGGGGATTTAATGTCTTCTACCCGTTCGGCCTTGACAACAACGGGCTCCCCACAGAGATACTAATCGAGAAGAAGTTTGACACCACGGCAGAAAAGCTCGGAAGAGACAAGTTCGTAGAGCTGGTCAGGAAGGAGATAGGAAGCTATAATGCGGCTTACGTGGAGCTCTGGAAGATGCTAGGGCTCTCGGTTGATTGGTCTCTGCTCTACCAGACTATAAGCCCGGATGTCCAGAAGGTATCCCAGAAATCTTTTCTTGAACTCAACAAAATCGGTAGGGTTTATCGGAAGGAGGCGCCTGCGCTCTTCTGCCCTAAGGACAAGACGACCGTATCTCAGATGGAGCTAAAGGACAAGATGCTAAAGAGCAAGATACTCTATTTGAAATTCTCAGATGACGTGACAATCGCAACTACCAGGCCAGAACTTCTGCCTTCGTGCGTGGCGATATTTGTCAGCCCAGAGGACGAGAAGCACAATGGGCTTGTTGGCAAGGAGGTGGCTGTTCCGATATTTGGTAACCGCGTAAAGGTGATAGCAGACAGAAGGGTGGATCCGGCATTTGGCACTGGAGTGGTGATGTGCTGTACCTTCGGTGACCAGACAGACATCGAATGGTACAAGGCATACAATCTGGAGCTCAAGATAATAATAGATGAGAAGGGCAGGATGAACCACCCTTATTACAACGGCATAAAGATCAAGGAAGCAAGAGAGAAAATAATAGGAGACTTGAAAGAGAAGGGGTATGTGATTAAGGAACAGGAGATAGAGCATAGCGTAAACGTTCACGAGAGGTGTGATACTGAGATAGAGTTCATAGTCAAGAAGCAGTGGTACATAAGATATCTAGATCTAAAAGAGAAGTTTTTAGAGCTGGGAAATAGCGTGAAGTGGTACCCTGGCCACATGAAGGTAAGATATGAAAACTGGGTGAGGGGCCTACAGTGGGACTGGAGCATCTCAAGGCAGAGGTATTTCGGAGTGTACTTCCCGATCTGGTATTGCAAAAACTGCGGGGAGCCGATCTTCGCAGATGAAAAGGATCTGCCAGTCGACCCTTTTGTGGACAAGCCACATGAAAATTGTAGTTGCGGCTCTTCGGAATTTGAGCCAGAGATGGATATAATGGACACGTGGGCGACATCTTCACTCACGCCTGAGATAAATGCAAGATGGGGAATTGATGGCAAATATGTGAAGAAGATACTTCCTATGAGCCTGCGGGCGCAGGCGCACGACATAATCACGTTCTGGGCCTTCAACACCATAGTCAAATCCTACTTCCACATGAACCAGATACCATGGAAGACGATAATAATCAACGGACACGGGCTTGATCCAAAGGGAAACTCGATGCACAAGTCGCTTGGCAATGTGATACTGCCTGATGCCTACCTAAAGAAATACGGGGCTGATGCGCTTAGATACTGGGCGAGCTCCTCGCTGCTCGGTGAGGACAACTCATTCCAGGAGAAGGATGTTATAACAGGGTCAAGGCTGATAAATAAGCTTTGGAACCTCTCAAGGTTCGTGGAGATGAACTGCAAGGAGTTCGATAGTTCAAAGAGCGCAAGCGTCATAGACGCATGGATAATGGGAAGGCTGGACAGAACGATTGAGGAGGCGACAATAAGGTTTGATGAGTACGACTACTTCAACGCGCGCTTCAAGGTCGAGGAGCTGTTTTGGGGGTTCGCAAACGACTACCTGGAATTCGTCAAGGATAGGGTGTATAACAAGGACCTCAAGGCTGCGTACACGATAAAATTCGTGCTCTTCAAGGTACTCAAGATGCTCTCACCATTCATGCCATTTGTGGCAGAGGAGATCTACCAGCAGGTTTTCGCAACTGACCAAAAGTTCCTGGAGTCAGTTGGCGAAAAGCACAGATCAATCCATTCTGGTGGATGGCCCAATAGAATCGATGTCAATGCGGCAGATGGAAAGAGGGGGGAGCTTGCGGTCGATGCAATAATAGGCATAAGGAAAAAGAAGCACGATACAGGCATAGCACTAAACGAGGCCCTCTCAAAAGCGGTGATCTACAAGAAGTACCAAGAGGGGCTCGTGGGCTCGCTAGATGAAGTAAAGGAGAGCATGCGGGTTAGGGAGATAGTGTTCGATGGTGAGGGAGAAGAGAGCGAAATCGTCAAGGGCATAGAGAAGTGAATTTGCATAATACTTATAAATGTTCTTGAGAAATAGATATTTACGGATAGGACAGGACAGCGAATTTTCATTTGTTCTTCTCTCCTATCTTGAGATTTAATTAATCCCTAGATTGACTTATGTGATCTGATGGCACGAATGCACACCGGCGGACATGGAAAGGCGAAATCAAGGAAGCCAGAAGTGGAGATAGGTACAAGGCCCCAGGATCTAGAGCTCACAAACGGGCAGATTGAGGAGATAATAGTAGGGTATGCAAAGCAGAACATGCACCAGGCGCAGATAGGCCAGGCGCTAAAGGATATGCACGGGGTCAAGTACGTCAAGCAGGTCTTCGGAAAGAGGCTTGGAGCCATATTAAAGGCAAAGGGATTTGCAACCGGCTTCCCGCAGGACTTCCTTGATCTGATAAGGAAGGCGGTGACAATGAGGAGCCATCTGGCAAAGAATCACAGGGATACTTACAACAACACGCGGCTAAAGCGCGTGGAATCAAAGATCTGGAGGCTTACAAAATACTACAAGAGTGCGGGAAGGATACCTCAGGAGTGGAAGTACGAGCCTGAGAGGGCCGCCCTGCTTATCAAGAGCAAGTGATCAATTGGCAGCTACCGCACAAAAATCTATAGAGAAGTGGAAGACCAAGAGATGGTTCAACGTCCACACCCCAAAGCTTTTGGGCGAGGCGATAATCGGAGAGATACCTGCGGCAGACGAGAAGGGCATCTTGGGAAGGGTGATAAAGGTCAGCCTTTCGTGGATAACAAAGAATCCGGCGCAGTCCTTCATGACTGTGGGCCTTAAGGTGACCTCGGCAAACGGCGATGCGGCGCAGACAGAACTCCATTATCTTGAGCTTGTCTACAGCTACACGCACTCGCTTGTCAGGAGGGGAAGCAGCGCGGTCTACGTTATAGCAAAACTTAGGGACAGGGACGGAAAGGCAATAGTGCTCAAGCTCATCGGCATAAGCAGGAATAAGATAAACACCCCGAAGAAGTACGGGATAAGAAAGATACTCACCGAGTTCTCAGGCGCATACGCCTCTTCTAAGAGCACAGAGGAGTTCATTAAGTCGGTGATAGACGGAAGCTTCCAGATGGATGCGATGAAGGCCGCGAACAAGATTGCCCCTATGGGAAAGCTCGAAGTAAAGAAGATAGAGCTCTGATTTTTACTTTAGTAGCGAAGATGCCTATGGCAGACAAAAATGATAGGCGCAAGTGGCTTGCGTTTGCGATCCTATCCCTTGGAATGCTGATGATAGTGCTTGACGTTACGATTGTCAACGTGGCGCTGCCATCGATAAAACAGGATCTGGGCTTTGGCGACGCATCGCTTGCCTGGGTGGTCAATGCGTATCTGCTTGTCTTCGGTGGCTTCCTTTTGCTTGGCGGCAGGCTCGGGGACTTATTCGGGTACAGAAAACTCTTCCTGATCGGGATCGTAATCTTCACCTGCGCGTCACTGGCCTGCGGGCTGTCCAATTCGCAGCTATTTTTAGTTGCCGCGCGAACAATACAGGGGCTTGGAGGCAGCCTTGTCTCGGCTGTTGGCTTCTCGCTCGTAATGACGATGTTCACTAAGGCCGAGGAGCGCGCAAAGGCAATGGGGTTCTTTGGATTCATCGCCGCAGGAGGAGGAAGCATAGGGGTACTACTCGGAGGGACGCTAACTAGCATACTGAACTGGCACTGGATATTCTTTGTCAACGTGCCTATAGGCATAGCAGTCATCTTCCTTGGCAGGATGCTGCTGCCTGAAGGATCGAGCCAGTCAGTGCATAGGCACCTTGACATATACGGCGCGATCACTATAACGGCAGCGCTTATGCTTGCCATATATTCTATAATAAACGGCAACCAAGCAGGCTGGATGTCATTGCAGACTGTAGGGCTGCTTGCAGGAGCTATAGTGCTGGTTGGGCTGTTTATCCACATAGAGAGGCACTCCCATGCGCCGCTGATGCCTATGCACATCTTTGGGCTCAGGAACCTTGCAACAGCAAACCTTGTGGCAGTGCTATGGGCTGCCGGGATGTTCTCATGGTTCTTCTTATCCGCCCTCTACCTTCAGCTTGTGCTCAGATACAGTCCACTGCAAGTCGGCCTTGCATTCCTTCCGGCAAACCTGATAATGGCGGTGTTCTCAGTCGGGCTCTCGGCAAAGCTCGTAATGCGCTTTGGCATAAAAACCCCTCTTGCGCTCGGGCTATTGCTGGCGGCGTTTGGGCTCGCGCTCTTTGCAAGGGCCCCGGTAAACGGCAGCCTGCTGCTGGACGTGATGCCCAGCATGATACTCCTAGGCGTGGGCGCAGGGATGGCATTCAACCCTATGCTGCTTGCCGCAATGAATGATGCAAAGCCGCATGAATCAGGGCTTGCCTCAGGAATGGTCAACACCTCGTTCATGATGGGAGGAGCGCTGGGGCTTGCGGTGCTTGCCAGCATTGCCGCATTCCAAACAAGCAGCTTACTATCAAGCGGCGTCGCTGCAGTTTCTGCGCTAAACGGCGGATACCATGTAGCATTCCTGTTGGGGACAATCTTGGCTGCGATAGCCGCTGTGATATCATTCCTTGCGCTCAGGGTTCAGTTCAATCCAAAGAATGCGGCACATGACGCGCATTGAGGATTTTAGGTCGTGCGGATTGCATGGGATTGGCAGGGCAGCTGCGCATATGGAAAACAAGAGAAACAACCATGCTACAGGCATATGCCATGGCCCGCACGCCTAATCAAATAGATAGGGATGCAAGGTACGGGTCGGGCTTGTAGAATGGTCCATGCTGCCTTGAAAGAGCCTTAAGCTCACTGACTATGTTTGAGATGCCGAATTCCTCGGCAGTATCGAAGAGCGGTCTCTGCAGCCTCATGCCCAGACTAAGGGTCTTTTCTATTTCCATGAGGTTGGCCACATTGTTGCTTATGAGCCATCCGGCATTGTTTAGAATTGTCCCCAGAATATGGGTGGGGTCGAAACAACTTGCCATGCCTTCTGACAACTCCGGCTTGGCGGAAGGGTCCGGATAAACGTAGAATCCCGAACCGGTCTTTTGTCCTAGCATTTTTTTATCGTAAAGCTTCTTGATCAGAGGGTGAGGATTTACTACAACCTTGTCGCGCAGGTGCATCTGCTCTGTGGCATTGTGCACTATGTCAATTCCGGTAAAATCCGCGAGCTCGAAGATGCCCATTGGGAAGTGCAGTTTGAACTTCACAGCTGAATCGATTTCGAGAATCGATGCGCCTGTCCGTTCCATGGCCCATGTGGCTTCGTGAACAAAAGGTATGAAGATGCGGTTGACTATGAACCCAGGAACGTCTTTTTTGCAAAGTATTGGCTCCTTTGAAGCCGACTTGACAAAATCCATTACGGCACTTGTGGTTTCCCGCGACGTCTTTTCGCCAGGGATAACCTCAACAAGCTTCATGACCTGTGGGGGATTAAAAAAATGGACGCCGATGAACTTTTCAGGCCTGCTAGTATAGCTGGCGACTTCTGCTATGGGGAGAGTGCTTGTGTTTGAGGCGTATATGGTTTTCTTTTCTGAGAAGCTGTCAACTTCCAAATACGTCGCCTTCTTTATCTCCAGCGTCTCCGGCACCGCCTCTATCACCATGTCAGAGTCCTTGAGTGCAGCCTTTAGCTCTACCTGCGGCGAGATCTTTGAGAATGCAGCATTCGCATTATCCTCTGAAATTTTATGCTTTGACACAAAAGTGGCCAGGCTATTTGCTATTTTGTCCATTGCAGCGTCCAGATATTCCTGGTTTGTGTCCCTCATACTAACTTTGTAGCCAGACATTGCCGCAACCTGCGCGATTCCGTGGCCCATTGTACCGCTACCAAGTACTGTTATATTTTTAATTCGCATCGCATCTGCAGGTATCAGTTATTTCCCATTTTATAAGCTTGATGTTATGGGCGTATAACATGTTGATTTCTCATCCTCGCAACCTAGCACCGCAATAAGTCAATAGTTTGCGGTGCGCTGTTGTATTGGTGAAGAAATGAACATAGCAATAGACCTTGGAAAATGGAAAAGTTACGTCGTAATGGAGGAGAATGG
>JAGWGI010000032.1 GCA_028867435.1 Microcaldota archaeon
CACAGGTATCATGCAGAGGTCAATAAACCTCTTATACTTCGACTCCCTCATATTGTTGGTCATGGTGGTCAGCCTTGACCAAAAATCGAACCGAAGGTGTAAAATCCTTCGGTTCACACTAGTATCCGAGGATTTCTACAAGACCCAAACTGGGACAAAAAATCTGAGCCACCAGCCTTGCCGGACAGGGTAATCGAGAACGCATCTGAAAAATACGTAAAGGCATACAATCTGTTCACTGGGAAAACTCCCAGATTCGTAAGTGTGGTAATGGGATCGCCAACTGATATGAAATATGCGGTGCAGGCGGAGACGGTGCTAGAGCAACTTGGAGTATGGTACATTGCAAATGTGCGCTCAGCACACCGCACTCCGCGCGCGCTTGAGTTATACACAGAGCAGGCTGAGATCGACCCTTACATAAAACTTCATATTTCCGTGGCTGGAATGGCTGCTGCACAGCCAGGCTACATAGCAGCAAAGTCAATAAAGCCTGTAATTGGGATTCCTTCCGAAGGAAGTCTGAGCATCCTGGGAGGGCTTGATGCGGTATTTTCAATGTTGCAGATGCCCCCTTATGCCGGACCCGTACTAACGGTGGGGATCAAAAACGGAATAAACGCAGGGATAGCTGCTGCCCAGATTCTCGCAATCGAGGACGAAGAATTGAAACTAAGACTAAGGAGAGAGATCAGGAAACCTGAATGATAATGACACCTGACAGCGCCTAGGACACCTTGATGCTTGACCAGCCCCCTTCGTCCCTTCTGATTACCATCATGCCTTTGAGTTGGGTAGCTCTCTCTTCCAGCCTTTCGCAGAACTGCAATATCTCTACCGGCATAAGATCACTGAACGTGTTAAGATAGGCATTGGCAAGTTCAATTGGCTCATGCGCGGGATTGTGCTTTGCGGTTAGTTCAAAGATTTTGGCCAGGCCCTTGGGAGTCATTGATGTGATCGTGTTCCTAGCACTCTCAAGGCAGGAATAGGCCAGGGAATACTTTACTTCCCTGGCGAACCGGTCAACGAAATTGGCAAGGAGCGTTGCCTGCGGGTCTACTCCGCCAATAGGGTGCGCCTGCGAGATGTGCCAGAAAAGGTTTGAGTCGAGAAGCGAGTAGTGTATCAGGTTGGCGAATATGCAGTTAGATACTTCCTGTTGAACAGGTCGCTTTCCGGAGGGAAGAATCCCGTGACTACGATTCCATTTGGCTTCTCCTTCTGTATTAGCTGTCCGCCCCTAACAGAAGTGCTTCCGAACTGGAGGGTGAAGAAGTTGTAGTGGGGCAGCCCAAAATTAACGCCCCTCTCCCGCAGGTTTTCCAGATCCAGTAGAGGAACAATCTTGCCGAACTTGAGCTCTGAAATCATATCGTGCACGGAATCTTTATGGAGTTTCTCCATAAGCGCAGGGAAGCTGTTGCTATCGTTTGTGTATGGCGCTATTGTTTGATTCCATAACTTCCTAGCCGCGGATTTTATGGATGGCGCATTTTTTGACTCAGCGGCCCTTAGCTTATTGTTGTGATAGAGTTCGTATATTTCTTTTGAAAGTTCATTTCCGGGCTTCTGAATTATCATCAAACCACATCTGATATAAGCACTGGCGGGATGCTTTAAATATGTTTTTCAGTCTTCGTATCTTTCATTAGAAAGCACTAAAAAGATGAGCAGCATAATCTATCTGATTATATGAGCAAGGTAAAGGATATTTCACTCGCTGATCAGGGCCGCAGGAAGATAGAGATGGCGGAGATGAGGATGCCGGTACTCATGAAGATGAGGGAGATCCACTCAAAGAAGAAGAGCCTTGAGGGGATAAGCATTGCAGGCTGTTTGCACGTGACAAAGGAGACCGCAGTTTTGGTCGAGACGCTAAAGGCGTGCGGCGCGAAAGTGTCGTGGTCTGGCTGCAACCCCCTTTCAACCCAGGATGACATTGCTGCAGCGCTTGCAAAGAACGGAATTGACATTTACGCATGGAAGGGAGTGACCCAGGAAGAGTACTACTGGTGCATAGACCAGACTCTTAAGGGAAAGCCGCAGTTCACTATGGACGATGGAGCGGACCTTGTCTTCACGCTTCACAAGAAGCGCAAAGAGTACCTTTCAAGTGTCATCGGCGGAACTGAGGAAACAGCAACAGGGGTTCACAGGATAAAGGCAATGGCGCAGGAAGGAGCGCTAAAATATCCGATAATCGCCGTCAATGATGCCGAGACCAAGTCTGATTTCGATAACGTCTTCGGGACAGGGCAGAGCGCACTTGACGGAGTCATACGCGCGACAAACATACTTTTCGCCGGAAAGAACGTTGTGATTGCAGGCTACGGTCACTGTGGACGCGGCCTCACCTCACGTGCGAAGGGTCTTGGGGCAAATGTGATAGTTACAGAGATCGATCCGATCTGCGCGCTTAGGGCAAGGATGGAAGGGTTTGCCGTGATGACTATGGACGAGGCGTCGAAGATTGGGGATATATTTATAACTGCCACAGGATGCAAGGATGTGATAACCCAGAGGCACATGCAAAGCATGAGGAACGGCGCTGTGCTTGCGAACGCCGGACACTTCAACGTAGAGGTCAATGCTGCAGACCTAAAGTTCATCTCGAAGTCTCACAGGGAGGTTAGGCCTGAGAACGAGGAGTACACGCTAAGGAACGGCAACAGGGTGTACCTGATTGCACAAGGCAGGCTCGTTAACCTGGCGGCAGCCGAGGGGCACCCCAGCGAGGTGATGGACATGAGCTTTGCCAACCAGATGATGGCTATACTTAGGCTTTCCAAGGAGGGAAAGAAGATGAAGCCAGGGGTTTACGAGATATCAAGGGACCAGGATCAGGAGGTCGCAAGGCTAAAGCTTGCAAGCATGGGCATAAAGATCGACAGCCTTAGCGATGAGCAACTCGGATACATGAACAACTGGCAAGAGGGGACTTAGAGGGTTAGTGCTCTAGTATCTTAAATTCAACCGAGGGCCCCACGCTGATTCTTGCGGTTCCGCCGATTGGGAAGGTGAACTGTGGGACGGTGTGGCCGAAATCCACATTGCCAATCACTGGAATCGACGATAACTCCTTCTTGCCCTTGATTATCCTGGATAGAAGCTCTGAGGGTATTCTAGACATGTTCTCAAACCTGCCTATTACAAGTCCCCTAACTTCTTCGAACCTGGGCTGCTGGACTAGAGACTGCAGGCTCCTGTCGAAATCAGGGGCGGTGTTTTTGCCGTCCTCTTCAAGGAAGAGGATCGAGCCACTTAGGTCTGGCATATATTTTGTCCCTTGGAGAATGCCAAATGTGCTCAGATTTCCTCCAAGTATCCTGCCTGTTGCCTCGCCCGGATTTATTGTGGTGTAGCCCCTGTTTTCCATGAAATGCCTGATGTGCTGGTCTATGTACCATTCGTCATTGCTCCACTCTTTTGAGGTGCCAACAGAGAAAGGCCCTTCCTCAATCAGGCATTTTTTGAAATACTCAAGAGTGTACTCCAGACCGTTTATCATGCCAAGACTCGAGAAGTGAGGCCCGTAATAGCTCACCATGCCGGCCTTTGTAAATATCGCATTTTGCAGCACAGTCAAGTCGGAATATCCGCATAGAACTTTTGGATTGGATCGGATTTCACCGTAGTCGAGATGATCCAGGATCTGGTTTGCGTTCAGCCCGCCTATGGAACTCATTATGCCCTTGACGTTCTTGTCAGTGAACGCATTGTGCAGATCCTCGACGCGAGAGCCTATAGGAGAGGATGCGAATTCGTCTGCCTCCTCGCTGTGTGCAGAATATGTCACCTTGAAGCCAAGCTTTGTGAGATTTTCAAGGGCTGTTCTTCTCACTTCCTGGGATATCGTGGAGAGGCTCTCAGATGGTGAGATTACTCTTATCTCATCTCCGGGCTTAAGCTTCGCCGGTATCATGGAAATAGATGGGTGGCTTGGCCTTTTATTAATTATGTACAGATGTTAATCAATGGAGATTCGCACGATGGCAGGGGAGATAGTAGAATTCGGGGCAAGCGATGGCGTAATGCTGCACGGGTTCCTCACCAGGCCCAAAAAAACGAGCAACAGAGCAGTAATCCATCTTCACGGAATGGGGGGCAACATGCACAGGGTGGTGGGGGGATACGACAAATTGCTATCTGATTCCCTAAATCGCATAGGCTACAACTTCTTTGTCATAGAAACGCGGGGAAGCGCAATTGCCTCCTGGATACGCAGGTATGGCAAAGGCAAGAGGAGAGTCGGGGGCACTGCGTTCGAGAAGTTTGAGGAGTCCAGATACGACATCGATGGGGCGATACTGGCACTGCGCAGCATGGGCATAAAAGAAATAATTCTTGAAGGCCACAGCACCGGATGCCAAAAGGCTATTTACTATCAATTCAAAGCGCGCAACCCGATGGTTAAAGGGATTATATTGATTGGGCCAGGAGGCGACTACAACCTGCATAAAAAGAGGCTTGGTAAAAGATTCGCGCAGGCTGTTAGGTACGCAAGAGGGAAGAGAAGGGATAAGTTGGCACTAATGCCAAAAAGGTATTATGAGGGTATTGTAGGCGCCTCGCGCTTCCTTAGCTTCTCAGATACAAAGTTTCCTGAAGCAAGAATATTCGACTATGAGTCTGGAAGGCTCAGGGAGTTCTCGGGGATAAAAACGCCTGTGCTCGCAATCCTTGGGAGCAGGGAGGAGTGGATGACCATGCCTGCAAAGTCTTATATGAAAATACTTGAGGGGGACAATCGCTCAGATTTTTTCGGCTGCATTATGATAAGGGGGGCAAATCATACGTTTAAGGGAAAGGGAAAGGAACTGGCAGGGGCGATAACAGGATGGCTCAAGAGGCTTGGCTAGTTTTTATCTTTGGTGCCAACGTAGCGAAATCTTGGAACCATCTTTCCATCTACATTCACCTTTTGTGCAAACATCTCCCTCGGCCTTGCCCACAGCTGGTTTTTTCCGAACTTCTTGCTGGAGTATAGCGCCATGTAGACCACCATCTCCTCTTTTGGGTTCTCGCTGCTGCGCGCCACGCCTATCACCCTATACATTTTGCCCTTGTAGTGCCTGTATTTCCCCTTTCTTACCCTCCCCATGCTACATGCTATGTGCCCAAGGCTTTTATACGATTACTGCAAAAGGCTTTTAAAAGGGACGACACTACCTATATCCATGAATTCCATAAGGGACAAGCCGATACACATAGGAGAGCTGACTTATAACCTCAGGGGAGCTAGCCACTACTTTGAACGGGTCGTGCGTCTTAAGGCAGGAATACCAAAGCTCAAGATCCTCGGAGAAGAGGGAAACTCCTCCTACGAATATAACTCCGATACGCTGATGATCAAGGATATTCAGACAGTCCTTAATGCAAAGAGGGAGATGGCAGTAGGGGTATGGCTGCGCAACCTGAAAAAGTTGGGGGTTTCGCAGCTAACTGCCCAGACACCTCCAATTAGGGAGAGAAATGAATACGTGGCAGATCAGGAGGCTAAGATGCTAATCACTGCAAGCGTTATCGAAGGTACGGCCCTGCTCTTTGCAGCGGCGTACGTTACAAAGGAGACTACCAATACCATAATCCGCGTCCATGAGATGCTTGAAGCCGTAAATCCAATATCAAGCAGGACCCTTGTTGAGCTGGGAGTGGATATGCACAAATTCCTTTCTAGGGGACACAGGAGCGAGATGCTTGAAGAGCTGCTTTCCGGAGGGTCTGCTGCAGGGCTTGATGAAGAACGCAGGAGAGTGGCAGAATCGAGGATATTTGGGATCGGGGTAGCAGTTGCCTACCTGCTCGGAAACTCCCTTAAGGTGGAGCAGACGGTCAGGGAACTCTTCGACCAATCCGATATGATTGTATCTCGGCTAGAGCAGATGCGGGAATCGGAGATAAGGAACAGCATGGCGAGGCTTGGAATGATTATTGCAAAGGAGCGCAGGATGTATTCTTGATATGATGCGACGAGCCTGCCCAGTGGGGAAACCTAGGCAGCTCGCCGTAATCTAGGCCTGCTTGCGCATCATCTCTACCATCTCGCTGACCTGTTCCAGGTTCTTTTTCTTATGCTCATCTCTTAGAACCCTCGCCGACTTGGTCCAGAACCTGTGGCTCTTGAGGAACTTCTGCTGGAACTCAAGCCACTGCAGATCTGACATTATCTTGTTGTCGTGGACTGCAAGCTCTAGCCTCACAAGCAGGCCCTTCCACGCGAAGTCCGGCCTTCCGAGGTTGTCGAGGTCACAGTCGCAGAGTATCTTCCCGAGGTGGCTCCTTGGCTGCTGGGGCATGGTTGTGTCCATTATCAGCTCGCCGATCAGCTTGAGCTCGTCCTCTGTGTACTCGAAGCGCCTGCCTATCTCGTGGGCTATCCTTGCACCGAATGGCTCGTTATACTTGTACTGCCTTATGAAGCCTAGGTCATGAAAGATCGCGGCTGCAGCAAGGATCTCGTACTTGTTCTTTGGAAGGCGCTCCAGCTCGCCGTAGCGCACGGCCCCAAGGTAGACATCTACAGTATGCATGACGTTGTGATAGAAGAGCCTATCAGCCCATCCTGAGTCCAGAAACATGTCGAGCGCCCTCTGCTTGACGCCAGAGAGCCGCCAGTCATGGAACATTGCCTCGATCCGCGGCAACTTTTTCTCGTAAGCAGGCATTATTGGCGAATCGGCTCTTGCCGCCTCCTTCATGACATGCAGCAGCGCCTCTCCAGGGCGCACCACCTTCGATATCTCGCTAAGATGTTCCCCTTTCTTTGTTCCGTACCATCCCAAACACCAAACTATATGGGCAGCCTGAAGTTTATATTCAGAATCTGCAAAAACGACAATCGTTTAACTTTGAAGGCTCTTGCACAGAAGCCTTAAATAACAGGCAAGGCACAGTATGGTTAATACTATCTTCACTTTTTCTGCAGGGTTATGGTAAATGCTACAAGGGCCTCTAGCAGTTCTTTTATCTTCTTTCGTGTGTGCTCGTCTGCGAGTCTGCCGTCTGCCCCGATCTTCTGGGCAACAGATGGGACGATCACTTCAGGCTTGTTGAGCGCATGCATGTTTAGGAAGACGAATGTCTGCCTCAGGTGGTACTGCGCCCTTGACGCGCCGAGCATGCCGTTTGACGCGCTCATTATCGCAACAGGCTTGCCCTCCCACGAGTTGTCCGTGTAGGGGCGTGATGCGAAATCTATCGCATTCTTGAGCCCTCCTGGTATCGAGTAGTTGTACTCAGGGGTTGCAAATAGTATTGCATCTGCCTCTTTTACCTTGCGCTTGAATTCCATAGCACTTGCAGGCATCTTTTTCTCGTCATCTTGATTGTATACTGGAATCTCGCTAATCTCGGCGATTTCCAGCGTCGCATTCTCTGGAGCCAATTCAACTGCAGCATTCATCAGTGCCCTGTTGTAAGAGCCATTCCTAAGGCTGCCCACTATACCAACTATCCTTATCTTATCGCTCATCATTTCACCTTTGCAATTATCCCTTTTAAATCCTCTTCGCTTAGGCCGACTTTGGGTACTGCATCCTTTCGCGCTATTATTTTTCCGCTTTTAAATGCTATAACGGTGGGTATATAATCTATCTTGAATTCGTCCCACATCGGATTCGAGTCTTCGTTGATCTTCGCTTCTGCGAACCAGAGCCCTGAGCTTGATTCGTATCGCTTGAAGATAGGCCTAAACTTCCTGCAGAATGGGCACCAATCAGCGAAAAAGAGGACCATCTTTTGGCGTGTCGAACCTATAGCAGTGTGTATGCTCTTTTCATCTAGTAGATCCATAGCTATATTAGCCACCAGAAGAATTTAAGCCTTAAGTAAAGAATCGGCACCGATTGCCTACGCCTTCTCCTTCTGGAGCTCCCTTATCTCCTTCTGGTTAGGCTTCTTCTTCATCTTGACATCATACTTGAAGCACCTCTTCGAGCAGAAATACTTTATCTGCCCCGTCTTCCTGACGTACATCATCCCTGTGCCCTTCTCGATCTCCTTTGTGCAGTGTGAGCATTTCATGCAATTACCCTTTACCTTACCCGAATCTGCTTTGCCTCCCTCGTTGTGTCAGGCAACCTCACGTAGTCTCCAGCCTTTACCCTTCCTGCGATGTTTCTCCTTATGACTCTCCCCTTATCGTTTCCCTCCAGAATCTTCGCCATTATCTGGCGGACCTCTCCGTATATGCCTGTCCTCACCTTGACCACTTCGACGACCTGCGCAAGGAAACCGTCGTAGGGCTTGACTGCCGGAGCCTGTGGCGCTGCTGCTGGTGCTGGAGGCATTTTCGGCTTTTCAGGTTTCTGGGAAGGTTCTGCCATAAGGCTCACTTAAAAATTATTGCTTTGCCTCTTCTTTCTTGGGCTCCTCCTTCTTTTGCTTTGGCACCTTCTTCTCCACTTCCTTCTTCGACTCGGCAGATGCTGCGCCCGATTTTCCTGAGACCTTTGCTGCGATGTCCTTTATAAGAGGGTCGGCTTCCTGGCTCTTTTCTATTGTTATCGCTGTGCACGGAACCTTTAGGCCTGCCGCCTGCCCGAGCGCGAGCTTTGTAGGAACGTAAACCAAGGTTATCTTCTTCTGCTCGCAGAGCATCGGGATGTGCATCACCACTTCCTCAGGCTCTACGTCTTCGGCAAGAACCACAAGCGAGGCCATTCCGCGCTCTATGCTCTTTGTCGCTTCGTTAACACCCTTGCGAACCGCGTTCTTCTGCTTTGCAAGCCTTACAGCTTCCAGCGCCTTGTCGGCGACTTCCTTAGACACTTCGAATTTTACATAACTCTTTGCCATATTTTCACCTCGTCTCATTGGTGAGAGGATAAATAGTAAGGGTAATGCTCAGACAAGGTATAAATAACTATCAGATTCGCCCTGCAAATTAGCCCCGAATTGGAGCATCTGGACTATTTTCTCCACTGAAAGCTAGCTGAGGGCAAGTTCACAGGAACCTTGAGTAGTCCTCTTCGCCTTTAGGGCGCAGCTCCTCGATCACCGCCGAATCAAGGCGCGAATTCGCAGTTGGATATCCCTCTGTGCCAATCTGGCTATGCGCTACAATGGCAATCTCTTTTTCGCACAGCTGCGCATTCCTCCTATTCTGCCACTCCTTGTCGTTTTGATAGTGAATCGCATAGAACATCAGCTTGTCAACAGTGGCTTGCCTCAAATACGCCCTCTGGCCTGGAGTCATCAGATACATCAGCTTGTTTCCCAACATCTTTTCAAGTTCCTTGTTTGTCCTAAGGTCCGGTGTCTTTACCTTTGTCCCAATATTCTCGCTCATCGTTTCACCAAAATTGTTTAATGGCTTAACTCCTGGTCATTTAAATACTTTGCTGTATGGACGTATAACATGTTGATTTCTCATCCTCGCAACCTAGCACCGCAATAAGTCAATAGTTTGCGGTGCGCTGTTGTATTGGTGAAGAAATGAACATAGCAATAGACCTTGGAAAATGGAAAAGTTACGTCGTAATGGAGGAGAATGG